>NZ_RAWF01000050.1:0-41750 GCF_003612075.1 Corallococcus sp. CA041A | reverse complement strand
GTGGAAAAAGAGGTGGAGGGAAGCCCGGGATGCGCCGATTGTTCGGCTTCCATCCGCCCGGAGTACGTCCGCGCGGATCCCTGGCCTTTCTGGAGCCCCCTTGATTCCCTATTGGCACGCCCCCTCGTTCAAGCTGGGGCCCCTGGAACTGAACCCCTTCAACGTCTTCGTGGCGGCGGGCATCCTCCTGGCTGCCCGGCTGCTGACGAAGCAGGCGGAGCGCGAGGGGCTGGACCCGAACCCGCTGGCGGACTTCGCGATGTGGGGGGTGGCGGCCGGAATGCTCTTCGGCCACTGGGTGCACCTGTTCTTCTACCACCCGGAGGAGATGTCCAAGAGCCCGTTCCAGATCTTCCGGTTCTGGGATGGCCTGTCGTCCTTCGGCGGCCTGCTGGGCGGCATCCTGGCGGCGGTGGTGTTCTTCCGGGTGAAGAAGCTGCGCTTCAACGACTACGCGGACAGCTTCGCGCTGGGCGTGGCGCCGGGCTGGGCGGTGGCGCGGTTGGGGTGCTTCGCGGTGCACGACCACCCGGGAAAGCTGACGGACTTCTTCCTGGCGGTGCAGTTCCCCAACGGCAACCGGCACGACCTGGGCTTCTACGACGCCATCGTGCTCTTCGCGATCACCGGCCTGCTGTACGCGCTGCGCGACATGCCGAAGATGAAGGGGCGGCTGTTGCCGCTGCTGGCGCTCCTGTACGCGGCGTCCCGCTTCAGCCTGGACTTCCTGCGGGCCACGGACCTGTCGTACGTGGACGCACGCTACTTCGGCCTGACGCCGGCGCAGTACGGCAGCCTGCTGCTGGTGGCGTACGGACTGTGGGGCCTGTTGCGCAAGCAGGCGCCGAGCGCATCCTCGCAGAAGCCGCCCGCGCCGCAGGGCCGGGTGGAGACAGCGCGGTAGCGCGTCCACGTTTCGCATCGTCTCGCAGCAGGGGGGGGTACCGCGTGAAGGCACTGGCGTACGACGCGTTGATGGCGCCGCTGGGCTGGGTGGGCTTGAACGCCGCCCGGCGGCAGCTGGTGGAAGGGCTGTCCGGCAAGGTGCTGGAGGTGGGCGCGGGCACGGGCCTGGCGCTGCCGGGCTACCCGGACTCCGTGACGTCGGTGACCGCGGTGGACGTGGACCTGGGAGCGCTGGTGCGCGCGCGGGCACGGCGCAGCGGCGTGGCGCTGCTCCAGGCGGATGCGCAGGCGCTGCCGTTCACGGACGGCTCGTTCGACGCGGTGGTGTCCAGCCTGGTGTTCTGCTGCGTGGACGCGCCGGGCACGGCGCTCTCGGAGGTGATGCGGGTGCTCAAGCCGGGCGGCGAGCTGCGCCTGCTGGAGCACGTGCGGGCGCCGAATCTGGCCGTGGCCACCGCGCAGGACCTGCTGACGCCCGCGTGGCGCAAGCTGACCGGCGGCTGCCGCCTCAACCGCGACACCTTCCGCCTGGTGGAGACCACGGGCTTCCACATCCTCCGGCGCGAGCAGCGCCTGGGCGGTGTGGGCGAGTTCATCTTCGCACGGCGGCCCTGAGCAGGGTTTGACGCGGCTGGAACCGCCAGCCCAGACTTTCATGGAAACCTATCCAGCGCCCCGTGGGCGAGGAGTGTCTCCATGAAGTGGATGGCATGGGTGTCGTGCGTGGTCGTGGCCCTGGGCGTGCTGGTTCCCGTGGTGGCCTGGGCCACGGGGTGGGAACCGGGCCCTTGCGATGTGGAGATCGTCTGCGGTGACGGCAGCACGCTCGCCTGTCATGGAGAGGTCGCCTGCATCTATCGCGGCGGAGTCAACGGCTTCGTGGACTGCGACGGCTTCCGGGGCGACTGTCCGTAGCTCGGGACAAGGGGCTCTTGCGACCCTCCCTGGCAGGTCACTTCCGACCTGCCAGGATGGATTCACACAAGGGATGTCAGAGGTCACTTTAGGATGGCGTGAATCCTCGCGGCGGACCTACCCGCCGCATCCCATCCCGTGAGGCCCTGACGCATGTTGCGCGCCCTTCGCCCCCTCCTCGCAGTGCTGCTGTTCGCTGGCTGTGGACCCGATGTCGCGTCGGATTCCGCACCCGACCTCGTGAGTGCTCCGGCCGCCCTGGAGGACTCCGACCGTCACGGTGGCTCCAATCCCCGTGAGGGCTCCGTGCGGCTGTCCACCGGCGTCACGCTCCGCTACGTGGAGCAGGGCCGCCAGGACGGACCCGTCGTCGTCCTGCTGCACGGCTATACGGACTCGCATCACACCTGGGACCTGGACCTGCCGCGCTTCTCGCGCGACTTCCACATCTACGCGCTGGACCAGCGCGGTCATGGCGACTCGTCCCGCCCGGCGTGTTGCTACACGCAGCAGGCCTTCGCGAAGGACGTGGTGGCGTTCCTGGACGCGATGCGCGTCTCGCGCGCCGTGCTCGTGGGCCACTCCATGGGCAGCTTCATCGCGCAGCAGGTGGCGCTGGACTTCCCCAACCGCGTGAAGGGGCTGGTGCTCGTGGGCTCCGCGCCCACCGTGGCGGGCAATGAAGTGGCCCTGGGCCTCAAGGAGATCGTGGACACGCTGACCGACCCCGTGGATCCCGCCTTCATCCATGAGTTCCAGGCCAGCACCTTCTACGCGCCCATTCCGGCGTCGTACCTGAACACGCTCGTCTCGGAGAGCTCCAAGCTGCCCGCGCGCGTGTGGCAGGACGCGCTGGATGGGCTCATCGCGGAGGACCACTCCTCGCGCCTGGGCCGCATCCGCGTGCCCACGCTGATCATCGGCGGGGACCACGACGGCTTCTTCTCCGTGGCGGAGCAGCGCGCCCTGGCCCGCGCCATCCGCGGCGCCAAGTACCTGCTCTACCCGGAGACCGGCCACGCGCCGCACGCCGAGCGCCCGCAGCGCTTCGTGAACGACGTGCAGCAGTTCCTCGAGTGCCTGTAGCCGCTCGCGCGACTCAGGCTCCGGCCGTCCCGGGTTCCGCCGGGCGGCTGGAGTCGCTCCGGGCCAGCACCACCACCGCCACCAGGATGAGCAGGCCTCCCAGTCCCTGCCGCACGGACAGGCGCTCGCCCAGGAAGATGGCGCCCAGCACCACCGCCATCACCGGCTCCAGCGTGGACAGGAGCGACGTGTTCACCGGGCCAATGCGCTTGAGGCCCGCGAAGAACGTCAGCATGGCCACCACCGTGGACAGCAGCGCCAGCCCCGCCACCGCGGCCCAGCCTCCCGGCGTCTGGGGAAAGGACGGGCCCTTCACCAGCATCAGCGCCCCGAAGGCAGCCCCCGCCGACAGCGGGACGACGGTGCTCGCCGCGAGCGGCCCCGCCGGCCCCGCGATCCGCGCGCTGGACAGGACGTAGAGCGCGTAGATGACCGCCGACAGCACGCCCAGCCCGATGCCCAACGGCTTCGCGTCCGGGCCGGGGTCCACCGTGAGCGCCGTCCCGCACAGGGCCAGCCCCACCGCCAACCAGCGGCGGCGGCTCAGGTGCTCGCGTCCCAGGGCCACCTGGATGAGGGCCACCAGCGCGGGGAAGAGGTAGAGCAGCAGCGCCACCAGCCCGGCGGACGCGTGCTGGAGCGCGATGAAGTAGACGCTGCCTTCCGTGAAGTAGCCCACCGCGCCCAGCGCCACCAGGCCCCACAGGAGGCGGCCCCGGGGCCACCTTCCGCCCTTCGCGACCATCACGCCCGCGAGCACCAGCCCTGCCAGCGTGAAGCGCAGGAAGAGCAGCGTGGGCATGTCCGTGCCCGCCGCGTAGGCCAGGCGCGCGAACAGGCCCAACGCGCCAAAGGAGGCGCCGGACAGGGCGACAAGGAGGAAGCCGGCGGTGCGGGTCCGCATGGCGCCCGGGCGCGCCTACCAGTTCTTCACGGAGCCCAGGTCGAACACGTCCGGGAAGCCACCCTTGCGCAGGAGCTCCGCGGCCACCGCGCTGCGGCCTCCCGCCGCGCAGTACACCACCACGGGCGTGCCCACCGGGCCGACCTCGGAGAGGCGCTGGGCCAGCACCTGCACGGGGATGTTGCGGGCGGCGTCCGGGTGTCCCTGCTGGAACTCCTCCGGGGTGCGCACATCCAGCAGCACCGCGCCCTGGGCGACGAGTTCGTGGGCCTTCTGAGAGCGTTCCTGAGGCGTCATGCGCCCCATTCAACCAAAGCCCGGGGCCCCTCCGGGCTGAAAACTGGAGGCCGCCGCACCGGGCGCTACAGTCCTGTATCGATACCCATGCGACTCGACAAGCTCACCCTGCTCCAGCAACTGTCCGAGCGACTCCAACAGAGCGACCGGCTGGCCCACCGCGCGGAGGCCGATGCCCGCGAGGCCGCCCGCAGCCTCGCCACGGAGTCCGAGAAGAAGGAGGACGGCCGCGCCGCCATCGAGTACGGCAGCCTCGCCACCGGCCAGGCCCAGCGCGCCCGCCGCCTCCAAGAAGAGATCCAGGCCCTCACCGCCTTCGGCCAGAAGGAGCTGCCCCGCTTCTCGCGCCAGGGGCCCGTGGGCCTGGGCGCCCTGGTGGACTGCAGCACCGAGGACGAGGACGGCTTCGCCGAGCGCACCTTCTTCGTGCTCCCCGCTGGCGCGGGCACCGAGCTCACCGGCCCCGGCGGCGACGGCTTCCTCTCCGTCATCACCCCCAGCTCCCCCGTGGGCCGCGCCCTGCTGGGAAAGAAGGCTGGCGACACCGTGGAGGTGACGCTCGCGGGCGAGGTGCGCGAGTGGACGGTGCTGGAGGTCGCCTGAGCTGAAAGTGACGCGGGCCTACCCGGCGCCTACCCGCCCTGGGTGGGCCCCGGCGCCGCGTGCGCGACGAGCCACTCCTCCGGGATGTCGCCCCGGGGCAGCTCCAGGAGGAACGTGGCCCCCTCCCCCGGCGTGCTCACGGCGCTCACCTTGCCGCCGAACGCTTCGACAATCTGGCGCGTGATGTAGAGCCCCAGGCCCAGACCGCCGTAGTGCCGGTCGCTCACCGCGCGCTCGAAGCGCTCGAAGATGCGCGCCAGGTCGTCCGGCGCGATGCCGATGCCGTGGTCCTTCACGGCGAGCCGCGCCAGCGTGCCTTGCGCCTCCACGCTCACGATGACGGGCTGGCCCGCGCCGTACTTGAGCGCATTGGACACCAGGTTCGTCACCACCTGCTCCAGGCGCAGCCGGTCCCACCGGCCCACCACCGGCACCGGCGCCTCCAGGCCCAGCTCCGTGCCGGCCTGCGCCGCCGCGGCGGAGAAGCGGTAGAGGATTTCGGCGGCCACGCTCGCCAGGTCCATTTCCTCCAGTTCCAGCCGCAGCCGGCCCGCGGTGATGCGCGACACGTCCAGCAGGTTGTCCACCAGGCCCGACAGCCGGCGCACCTGGCGCTGCACCACGTCCAGCGCGTCCGCGACGCGGTCGGTGGGCACGTCCTTGCCCTCGCGCGCCAGCACCACCACCTGCTTCTGCAGCAGCTGCACCTTGAGACTCAGCGGCGTGAGCGGCGTCTTCAGCTCGTGGCTCGCGATGCCCAGGAACTCGTCGCGCTGGCGCACCGCTTCGCGTGCCTCGCGGTACAGCCGCGCGTTCTCCAGATGGAGCGCGGTGCGGTGGGCCAGCTCCGTGAGGAAGTGCTCCTCCTCCGCGCCAAAGGACCGCAGCACGTTGGAGCGCAGCACCATCAACGCGCCCAGCACGTTGCCGCGCGCGCCCAGCGGCACGCTCAGGCAGCCGTGCGGCCCCACCTCGCGCAGGAGCCGCGCGTGCTCCGCGTCCCGCGCGATGGCCACCACGTGCTCCTCGGACAGGATGGGCAGACGCCCCACCGCCCCGGACGTGAACACCTGGGGCAGCCCGCCCGGCACGGAAGACTCCTGCGGATAGCGCGTGAGCAGGTCTCGCAACAGCGCGTGCCTTCCTGAGTCCGCGTGCAGTGACGCCGCCACGCGCAGGACTTCATCGCCCACGGCGCCCGGCGTCCGGAGGACGAGCAGGGCCCCCTCTCCCAGCGCGGGCACCAGCAGCTTGAGCAGCGGCTCCAGCTGCGCCTCCGCGGCCACCGACGTACCCAGGAGCGCCCCGGCCTCCGCCAGCAGGCGCGACACATCCAACAGGGACTCGGGCACCGCCTCCACGGCATGCGTGCGCAGGAGCGCCGCGGCCACCTGCCCGTCCCCGCCCCGCACCGGCACCGCGTTGCAGCGCAGCACGGCGCGCGTCCCATCCGGACGGAGCACGTGCCACAAGGACGCGTCCACCGGCTCGCCCGCCAGCGCTCGCGCCAGCGGTGAGTCGCCCGGCGGCAGCGGTGTGCCGTCGTCCCGCACCCATTCACACCCAGGCAGGCGGGCGTGCTCGATGTGGAGGGGGACCGGAATGCCGAAGTGCGCCGCGGCTTGTGAGTTGAAAACAGTCACACGGCCCGTGCATTCAACGAGCACAACGCCTTCGGCGTCCATGACGCGCGTTGACAGGGGCAAGCCATCCCCATCCGTCACGCGGGCCTCCGAGGCTGGAGTGGTGATGCCGGACATGCCAAGGCTTTCCGCACGCATCATGGTGTCATCTCCGCCTCCCGGGAAGAAAGGAAGACAGGACCCGCAGCCCACTCCATCCTCAAGGACAGGGAATGCTTCCCATCCTCACGCTCTTCCCGCGGGCCCCCTTGCCTGCATGACGGCGATCCTCAATCGTTCGACTGTCTACGTGCGCGTCGCGGATGTTCCGCCCGCACGGCCAAGTTCTTCCACCGTGAGTCCTCCGCATGCAGATGCCGTTCACCCGGCCTGACGGCACCACCCCCACCGAGCGCCGCTTCCGTCAGGTCATCGACACGCTCCAGGAGGTCGTGTTCCAGACGGACACGGCGCGCACGTGGGTCTTCCTCAATCCCGCGTGGACCGAGGTGACAGGCTTTCCCGTGGAGGAGAGCCTGGGCCGCTCCGCGCTGGACTTCGTGCACCCGGACGACCGGGAGCGCACGCTGGAGGTGTGCAAGACCCTGCTCACGCGCGAGCGCGAGTTCGTCCAGCACGAGGTGCGCTACCTCACGCGCGACGGCGGCTTCCGCTGGGTGGACGTCTTCGCGCGGGTGACGGTCGACGAGGACGGCACGCTGCTGGGCATGGCGGGCACGCTCAACGACATCACCGAGCGCAAGCGCACGAGCGACGCGCTCGCCCGGCGCGAGCGCTACCTCACCGCCCTGGTGGACATGCAGCAGCGCCTGCTGTCGGTGCCGGAGGGCGGCGACCTGTACAGCCCGGCGCTCGCACCGCTGGGACAGGCCTCCGGCGCCAGCCGCGTCTACGTCTTCGAGACGTACACCAACGCGCAGGGCACCCTCATGTGCAGTCAGCGCGCCGAGTGGTGCGCGCCCGGTGTCACGGCGGAGATCGACAACCCGATGCTCCAGGACCTGCCCATGCGGCCCATCCTGGGGCGCTGGGCGACCGTGCTGGAGCGCGGCGAGGTCGTCACCGGCCGCGTGGCCACCTTCCCCTCCGTCGAGCGGGACCTCCTGGAGCCGCAGGGCATCCTCACGCTGCTGGTGCTGCCCCTGCGCGTGCAGGGCCGGTTGGTGGGCTTCGTGGGCTTCGACAACTGCTTCGAGGCGCGCGAGTGGGACCGCCTGGAGGTGGACCTGCTGTCCGCGGCCAGCGGCGCCATCTCCGTGTCGCTGGAGCGCCGCGCGTCCGAACGGGCGCTGCGCGAGCACGAGCACCGCTTCCGCCAACTCGCGGAGAACGCGTCCGACGTGCTGTACCTGTACCGGAGGGAAGCGCCGCGCGGCTTCGCGTACGTCAGCCGCGTGGCGCACGCCAAGCTGGGCCTGGGGCCGGAGGCGCACTACACGGATCCGGAGCTGTGGTACCGGCAGGTGCACCCGGATGACCGGGCCGCGCTGGAGCGCGTGCTGGAGTCGCCCCAGTCCCTGGACGGCGGGACGGTGGAGCTGCGCTTCCTGCGCCCTGACGGCAGCCTCCTGTGGCTGGAGCACGTGGTGGCGCCGGTGACGGACACCGCGGGCCGCGTGGTGGCGGTGGAGGGCCTGGCGCGCGACATCACGGAGCGGCGGGAGGTGGAGGAGGCGCTGAAGCGCTCCGAGGCCAGCCTGCGCGCGCTGATGGAGGGCTTCCCCGACCCGGCGGCCATCGAGCGCGACGGCCACATCGTCTACGCCAACGCGGTGCTCGTCACCACGCTGGGCTTCGCGCGCGCGGAGGAGCTGGTGGGCCGCCGGCTGTCGGAGTTCCTGGCGGACGTGCCGGGCACCGGCGTGGCGTCCGTGGACAGCGCGCCGCTCACCAGCGAGCGGCGCCTGGTGCTGCGCGACGGGCGCACGCGCGTGGTGGAGCTGGCCTCGCTGCCCCTGCGCTTCGACGGTCAGCCCGCGGTGGTGTCCATCGCGCGCGACGTGACGGAGCAGCGCCAGTTGAAGGCGCGGCTGACGCTGGCGGACCGGCTGGCGTCGGTGGGCACGCTCGCGGCGGGCATCGCGCACGAAATCAACAACCCGCTGGCCTTCGTGGTCTCCAACCTGGGCTTCCTGTCGGACGAGTTCCGCCACCACCTGTCCCCCGGACCCGGCGTGCGCGGCGTGCGCCCGCCGGACGTGGCGGAGTGGCAGGAGGTGCTGGGCGAGGCGTGCGAGGGCGCCGAGCGCGTGCGCCAGATTGTCCGCCAGCTGAAGACGTTCTCGCGGCCGGATGAAGAGCGCATGACTCCGGTGGACGTGCACGCGGTGCTGGACTCGGTGGTGATGATGGCCGCCAATGAAATCCGGCACCGCGCGCGGCTGCGCCGGGAGTACGGCACCGTGCCGGAGGTGATGGGCAACGAGGGCCGCCTCTGCCAGGTGTTCCTCAACCTGGTGGTGAACGCGGCGCAGGCGATTCCGGAGGGCTCCGCGCATGAACACGAGGTGGTGCTCGCCACGCGCGTGTCCGGCGGGCAGGTGGTGGTGGAGGTGCGCGACACGGGCATCGGCATCCCGCCGGAGGTGATGGGGCGCATCTTCGACCCGTTCTTCACCACCAAGCCCGTGGGCGTGGGCACCGGCCTGGGGCTGTCCATCTGCCACGGCATCATCACGGGGCTGGGCGGCGACATCCAGGTGGACTCCACCGTGGGCAAGGGCAGCACGTTCCGCGTGGTGCTGCCCGCGCCCCGGCCCGAACCGGTCGTCCGTCCGCCGGAAGCCCCGCTGCCCGCCGCGCCCGTGGTGCCGCGAGGCCGCGTGCTGGTGGTGGACGACGAGCCCGCGGTGGGCCGCGTGCTGCAGCGGCTGTTGCGCGGCCATGACGTGGAGGTGGCCACGAGCGGCCGCCAGGCGCTGGAGCGCATGTCGCAGGCGCCGGGCTTCGACGCGGTGCTGTGCGACGTGATGATGCCGGACCTCGCCGGCCGCGACGTGTACGAAGCCGTGCGGCGCGACCACCCGGGCCTGGAGCGCCGCTTCGTCTTCGTGTCCGGCGGCGCCTTCACCGCGGGCGCGCGCGATTTCCTGGAGCACATCCCCAACCCGCTCCTGGAGAAGCCCTTCGACGAGGCGCGCGTGCGAGGCGCCGTTGAGGAGCTGGTGCGCCACGGGCCGCCTGACGCGGCCTGACGCCGGGGAACGCCGACACGGGGCCCCATCGGTCATCGGGAGGAGGGTCCTCCCACTGACCGATGCGCCCGCGTGACGGGTCTGCGAGCGTGTGCTCGTCCGCTCGCACCCCTTGGGGGAAGGTCCGCCGCGCATGAACCGCACCAAACTGTTGCTGACTCTCGCTGGCCTGCTGTTCGTGGGCGCGCTCGCGCTCGACGCGCGCTCGTTCTTCGCGAAGACCTCCTCGCACCCGCCGGTCGTCGAAGAGCGGCTCCCCAACGGACACCTGCGCCGGACCCCGCTCCGCTCCCCGACCGTGGCCACCAGCCCCGTGGACCAGACCCACACCGTGATTCAGCCGGATGAGGCGCCCATCCAGGGCGTGCTGCCCGTCGTCCTGGGCCAGCCCGCGTCCGGCAAGGCCGGTCCGGTGGAGCTCACGGGCAAGCTGTCCGGCGCGTACGTGAAGACGGGCCCGGGTGAGGCCTTCGCCGTGTTCGAGCTGTCGGCGCGCATGCCGGAGAAGGTTCAGCGCGTGCCGGTGAACCTGTCGCTGGTGGTGGACCGCTCCGGCTCCATGGATGGCGCCAAGCTGACGGACGCGAAGCGCGCCGCGCAGGAGCTGGTGCGGCAGCTGCGCGACGGGGACCGGTTGGCGCTGGTGCACTACGGCTCCGACGTGAAGGTGGTGCCCAGCGTGGAGATCAACAACACCACGCGCCGCGAGCTGTTGAGCACCATCGACGCCATCCAGGTGAATGGCGGCACGCACATGAGCGGCGGACTGGTGGCGGGC
This sequence comes from Corallococcus sp. CA041A, assembly GCF_003612075.1. Lineage (NCBI taxonomy): Bacteria > Pseudomonadati > Myxococcota > Myxococcia > Myxococcales > Myxococcaceae > Corallococcus > Corallococcus sp. CA041A. The sequence continues at coordinate 31,424 of NZ_RAWF01000050.1, read as the reverse complement.
GCGGAAGCGGTGCGTGCGTACGCCAGGCAGTACCGGGTGACGCGCACCATCCTGCTGAGCGACGGCGAGCCCACCGAGGGCGTGACGTCCAACGCGGGCCTTTTCTCCGAGGTGGGCAAGCTGCGCGATACGGGCATCACCGTGAGCGCGCTGGGCGTGGGCAGCGGCTTCAACGACACGCTGATGCGCGGCATGGCCGAGCGCGGCGGCGGCTTCTCCGGCTTCGTCAGCGACTCCTCGGAGCTGGCCGCCATCTTCACCCGTGAGCTGGAGCAGGCCGCCAGCACCGTCGCGCGCAACGTGAGCATGACGCTGACCCTGCCGCCCGGCGTGAGCGGCGTGGAGGTGATGGGCCTGCCGTCCACCCGCGACGGCAACGTCGTGCGCATCCCCCTCTACGATTTGACGGGCGGCCAGTCCGCGCGCGTGGTGGTGAAGCTGACGCTGGACGCGCCCACGAACGCGGCGGACATGAACGTGCTGGACGCCTCCGTGTCGTACGTGGACGTGGCGGCGGACCTGCCGTCGCAGGTGACGGTGGCCCTGGGCGCGAAGGTGACGAACGACGTCCAGGTGGTGCACGCGAACCTGGACCGCGATGTGCGCGTCCATGCCATCCGTGCGTTGGGTACCCAGCAGCTCCAGGCGGCCGCGGAGCAGATGCAGAGCGGCAACCGGGAGAGCGCGCTCAGCTTCCTGACCAACGCGCGTAAACTGTTCGGCGCTTCGGCGTCCGCGCTCGCAGGAGAGCTTGCGGACGTGGACAAGACCCAGGCAGCCTATGGCAGTGCCCAGAGTGACTCCGACGTCCGCCGCGAGGCGCTCGACCTCAAGAAGAAGACGATGAAGAACTTCGGGCAGAGCAACAGCTACTAGTCCCCCCGTCGTACGGAGCCCGGTGCGCCATGTCCCTCTCCATCCAACTCATCCGGCGGGAGGACTTCGAGTCGCGCTGCCTCTACGCGCTCGTGGGCGCCGGGGCCATGGCGCTGGTGGCCGGCGTGGCGCGGCAGGTGCTGCGCGTGCCGGTGGAGCCGGGCTACTTCGCGCTGATGGCGGCGGCCATCACCGCGGTGAAGCCGAAGGCGGCGGAGAACCTCCTGGTGCGCGCGGGGATGGTGCTGCTGCCCGCCGTGCCCTATGTGCTGGGGCTCGGGTCGCCCTGGACACACGCGGTGGCGGGAGCCATCGCCGCGGGGCTGCTGGCGTGGCGAGGCAACGGGCGCGACAGCCTGGGCACGCCGCTCCAGGTCGCGCTGTGCGCCGGGGCCGCGGCCGTCACCACCGCGCTGGGCCTGTACGTGCACCAGGTGCTCGACGCGCGCTTCCTCCCGGCGTGGGGCTACTTCCCACTGATGGTGGACTACGCCGTGGTGGCGCTGTTCTGGAGCATCGGCACGCTGCCGGCGAACCTGGCCATGGACCTGGACGCGGTGGCCACCCGGGGCATGCGCCTGGAGGCCACGCTCTCCGGTGAGGTGCGCGGACTGGTGGCCCGGGCGCTCACGCTCTACCGTCAGTGCCAGGACGAGGCGCACAAGCTGGCCCGGGGCCCGGGGCTGGAGAAGCTCCAGGCCGTGCTCGGAAAGCTGGCCCGGGACGTCTTCACCCTGGCCGAGTCCCACACCGAATTGGAGACGCAGCTGTCCTCCGCGTCCCAGGGGAGCGTGGACTCGCAGGTGCAGGAGTTGAAGAAGCGCGCCCAGGACGCGCAGGACGGCGTGGCCCGGCGCCAGTTGGAGCGCGCCGCCGCGTCGCTGGGTGAGGAGCTCAACCACCTGGACGCGCTGTCGCGCAGACAGGAGCGCCTCTTCGCGCAGCTGCACGCACAGGTGGCCCTGCTGGAGCGGGCCCGCGTGTGCTTCATCGGTGCGCGCGCCGCGTCCCCCCTGGACGGCGGCGGCGACCGGGTCCAGGCGCTGGCGGAGAAGCTCTCCGCGCTGGACCTGGAGTCCTCCGGCCCGGAGGGAGCGGCGCAGCCCGCGCGGGCTCCGGCGCTCCGCTCCTGAAGACCGGGCCTTGGGGGCCTGTGGGGCCGCGCCCTACTTCGCCGACGCGCGCGTGGAGGCGCGGGTGCGCTTGCGAGCCGGTGCGGCGGCCTTCTTCGCGGCGACGCGGGGCGCGTGCAGCTCGCTGGCGATGCGCTCCTCAATCTCCTCGCGCGTGCGGCGGCTGACCTCCAGCGCGGCGTTGATGCGCTCGCGCACGATTTCGGCCTGAGCCTCCGCGGCGGCCCGGTACTCCGCGACGTCGCGGCGCAGCTCCAGGCGGCCCTCGCTGGGGGCGCCGCCCGCCGTCTTCCGGGTGGCCGTCTTCCGCCGCGCGGGGCGTTCCCCCGCCTGGGTCCCACTGCCCTGTTGTCCCTGTGCCTTGCGCGCCATCTGTCTGCCCCCTCGCGCGATCGCTCGCGCCTGTGGGCGGAAAGGTGGGGTGTGGACTTCCCACATGGAAGCCTGCCTTCGGGTCGGACGGAGGGCGGGCAGACGGACAATGTGCGGGCGCGGCAACAGTGGAGCTTCTCAACGCCTCCAGGAAGGCGCTAAGAGAGCCCTCATCGTTCCTGGGCCAAGGGGCCTCTTGACTGATAGCTCAGGAACCACCGCATCACCCCAAGGGCCGGGATGCGTGCAAGCCTTCGCGCCACGCGCACCCGGCAGCCCGGGACCCGCGGCGGAGCGGATAGTGAGGGAATCCCCGTGGCGGTCTCTTTCCTGAACCGGAAGCACAACCTGGACCGGATGTCGCTGCGCGACCTGGTCTACTCGTTCTTCACCTACTACGCCGTCGTCGCCTACATCCTCATCGGCATCACCTGCATCGTGCTGTCGGTGAAGTGGTTCGACGCGCCGGTGCGCATGGGCGCGGCGGTGTTGCTGGCCACGGTGGCGTACCCGTTCGGCTGGTACCTCATCCACCGGTACATCCTGCACGGCCGCTTTCTCTACAAGTCCGCGGCGACGGCGGTGACCTGGAAGCGCATCCACTTCGACCACCACCAGGACCCGCACGACCTGCGCGTGCTCTTCGGCGCGCTGCACACCACGCTGCCCACCATCGCGCTGGTGCTCACGCCCATCGGCTACCTCATCGGCGGCCGGTCCGGCGCGGCGGCGGCGCTGGGCTGGGGCATGGTGACCACGTGCTTCTACGAGTTCTGCCACTGCATTCAGCACCTCAACTACGCCCCGCAGCAGAAGTGGCTGAAGGACATCAAGCGCCTGCACATGTCCCACCACTTCCACAACGAGCAGGGCAACTACGGCATCACGAACTACTTCTGGGACCGCGTGTTCGGCACGCTGTACGAGAAGGCCTCCGACAAGCCCAAGAGCGCCACCGTCTTCAACCTGGGCTACACGGCCGAAGAGGCTGTGAAGTACCCCTGGGTGGACAAGCTCTCCGGCGGCACCCGTGGCGACGGTCACCCGCGCCGCTTCCAGCAGGCCGAAGGGCTGAGCGCGCCGGAAGTCACCAGCGAACAGTCCTGAGGCTTCCTCCCCGCTTCACCCCGGACCTCCCCGCGCGCTTCGTCGCCCGGGGAGGTCTTCGTTTTGGCGCAGGTCACGCGGAGAGCTGCTGGGCCAGGTCCTGCTCCTGCTCCTCGCGAAAGCGCCGGGCGGACAGGGGCGGCAGGGTGTGCACGCGCGCCACGAGGCACGCCGCGCTGCCGCCGGCCAGGTGGAACTGATCCAACCGCACGCTGACGGGCCGGCGCCCCAGGCCGCGCAGCACCGCCTCCACGCGAGGCACGCGCGCGCCGACGATGACGGTGTTGCCCACCTCCACCAGATTGAGCCCGAACGCGAGCGCGTCCTCCCGCGCGATGGGAATCACCTGCTGGATGCCCTCCGCGCGCTCCAGCATGCGCAGCGACTCCGGCGTGAAGGCCTCCGGACACACCAGCGCGGTGCCGTCGGACAGGACGGTGAGCGCGGTGTCCAGGTGGTAGAGGTACGGGTCGCACAGCTCCAGCGGCGTGACGGGCGCGGAGAGGAACGCCTCCAGCACGCCCGCGGCGCGCTGCGTGGAGCGCATGCCCCAGCCCAGGAGGGCACCCCGGCCCACGGGCAGCATGGCCACATCACCCCCTTCGATGTGCACGCGCGGCGGCTCGATGACGTCGAAGCCGCGCGCGGACAGCCACCGGGCCCGTGCGAGTTGTTCACCACGGCGCTGACCGTGGCGCATGGTGGCCAGGAGGGCCCGCAGCTCGCCTTCCTGGGAGACGAGCACCGCGTTGTCCTTGGCGAACACGGAGTCGAACGCGCCGTGGACGAAGGGCAGTTCGAAGAAGCCCGCGCCTGCTTCACGCAGGGCACGCAGGAACTCGCGGTGCTGCGTGCACGCGCGCCGCAATGCGACGGCGCCGGGCTTCATATGCGGATTGATGTTCCATGCGACCTGATACGCGCAGTCGCGCGAGCGGACGTGGTCCTTCTCGCAACGCACCTGACTGACGGCGAAGGTGGCGGGAGCGATGTGGCCGGTGTGCAAGGTCATCCCCATACATGTGACCGGAAGGCACTCCCGCCTTCCGGTATGTGTAGAGAGGGTGCGCACCATGAGCGGGCTTGGCGAGGTGGCTGGGGAAGCGGGGACGGAGGACGCACGCCTGTCCGAACGGCTTCACCGGACCCTCTTGCGCTTCAACCACGCGCGACTGGCTCCAGGGTTTCCCACCGAGAGCTGGCGGGCAGCCGTGCAGGAGGAGACGCAGTTGCGGTTGCTCGAAGGTGAGTACGTAGAGGCGGAGCGACAGCGCGTGGCGGCATGGGCCGCCGAGGCACCGGAGGACGCGGACGGGTTCATCGCGTGGTTCGAGGATCTGAAGGAGTCCGGACCCGGACAGCATGATCCGCTGTTCCCGTGGCTCGCCACGCAGGCGACGCGTGAACAGATGGACTGGTTCCTCACGCAGGAGGTCGCGGGAGAGGCGGGCTTCGACGACCTGGTGGCGCTGACGCAGTTGCAGCTGCCCACGCGGGCGAAGCTGGAGCTGGCGCGCAACTACTGGGATGAGATGGGCCGAGGGCGCGAGGATGCGATGCACGGACCGATGCTCGCGGAGATGGCGCGGAAGCTGGGGTTGAAGCCCACGGACGATGACACCGTGTGGGAAGCGCACGCGCTGGCGAACCTGCTCTGCGCGTTCGCGTTCAACCGCCGCTACACGTACCACGCGGTGGGCGCGCTGGGCATCGTGGAGGAGACGGCGCCGGGCCGCACCGCGTGCGTCAACGAGGGCCTCAAGCGGCTGGGGTTCGACATGCGCGTGCGGCGCTATTACGCGCTGCACTCCACGCTGGATGTGAAGCACTCCGAGACCTGGAACAAGGAAGTGCTGCGTCCGCTGGTGGAGGCGAACCCCGCGTGCGCGAGGCCCCTGGCGGAAGGGGCGCTCTTGCGACTGACGGCGGGCGCGCGATGCTTCGAGCGCTACCGCCACGAGCTGGGCCTGGACCTGAAGTCGCTGAGCTGAAGAAGCGCAGCCTGGCCGTCCTTCCCCCCCGGACCTTGCGCGTGTGCGCTGGGCTCGGGGGTGCGTTTCCCGGAGGACGGTCCGTGCGGGGGATGGGGATGCGCGGCAACCGGGGCGGACGCCAGCTTGGGGCGTTTCCCAGGCCGAGCTGGAGGTCCCGATGTCCCTGTTCCGATGCATCCCCGCCGCGGTGTTGCTCCTGACGGCGTGCGCTTCCCCGGGCACGTCCATGCAGGAGGTGATGCACCGCACCGCGCCCCTGCTGCCGAAGCGGCCGGATCCGCTGACCTACGGCACCCGGCCGGAGAACCCGGTGCGGGTGGGCTGGGGCGACAAGGGCGTGATGGCGTACTTCAAGCTCTTGCGCGGGCCGGAGGGCCAGCCGGTGGCGTGGCGCCGCATGGGGGACTGCTGCGAGTTCACCCAGGTGGATGGACAGGGCCAGGGGAAGGGCCAGCTGTCCATCTTCGAGGTCACGTACGACGGCCTGGACACGCCAGTGGTGCTCTACGTGGACGCGTTCACCGGCGGGAACGTGTACGCGCCCTGGGGCTTCCTGCTGGAGGGCCAGGGCGACACGCCGCCCGCGTCCGGGATGGAGCCGGAGGTCATCGACCTTTAGGCGCCGCCCGACCTACCCCATGATTCCTTGAAAGCTCCGAACTCTTGCGTCCTCAAAGCATGAGGCCCCTTCCTCGGAGGGAGCGTCGTGCCTAGATGCAAGGGTCGACAGGAGTATGACTTTCCCCCGGCTGTTGATCGTCACGCTGGCAACCTCCTTTCGTGCATGGGAGGTGCGGCGCTCTTGGCGCTGCGCTAAGCGTTCGACCGCTCTCCCGACGGAGGAGGAACCGTGGCGGCTGTGAAGAAGAAGCGTTGGCCGTATGTGCTGGGAGGCATCCTCGTCCTCCTGATCGCCATCGTGGCGGTGGTGCTGTGGCGTCTGGACGCCATCCTGCTGAAGACGGCGCGCGACCAGGCCGCGACGTACTCGCAGAAGCTGGGGCGCCCCATCGAGATTGGCGACGTCTCCACGAAACTCTTTCCCTACGTGGGCGCTCACATCCAGAACGTCAGCGTGGGCGCCGCCGAGGGCGAGGACCTGCCGCTCGCGGAGGTGAAGGACGTGACGGTGAGCGTGGCGGCGATGCCGCTGCTCACCTCGAAGGGCAAGGACATCCGCGTGCAGGACGCGGAGGTGTCCGGGCTCACCGTGAACGTCCTCCGCCTGGCGGACGGCACCACCAACGTGCAGCGCCTCCAGGAGAAGCTGGCCGCGCAGCAGCCGAAGGAGGAGACGCCCGAGGAGGAGACGCAGCCCACGGACCTGTCGGGCGTGCACGTGGAGCGCGCGGCGCTCACCGACGGCACCATCCGCTTCGTGGACCGCGCGGGCGGCGCGCAGGCGCGCGAGCTGGCGGTGAAGGACCTGGACATCGAGGTGAAGGACCTGCGCGTGGGCCAGCCGCTGAAGGTGGACCTGGCGGCCGCGGTGCTCGCGGACAAGCAGAACTTGAAGATGACGCTCGCCGCGGCCCCGCTGCCGGCGACGCTCATCCCCACGCCAGAGCAGGTGACGCTGAAGGCGGAGCACATCGACCTGTCGCCGCTGGGGCCGTTCCTGCCCCCGGACGTGGGGCTGCAGGCGGGCACGCTGGACGCGGACTGGAAGGCGGACCTGGGCGGCGCGGTGCCCGGCGGCAAGGGCCCCACGAAGCTGGTGGGCGTCATCAAGGCGCTGGGCTTGAAGTTCGCGGGCTCGGAGGGCGGCAAGGCGCTGGACGTGGTGCTCGACACGGACGTGACGGGCGACATGGCCACCGGTGACCTGGCGCTGGACAAGCTGAACCTGAACCTGGGCCCCGCGGCCATCACGGGCAAGGGCAAGGTGAAGGGGCTGCTCACGGACAAGCCCGCGGTGGAGGGCCTTGAGCTGGTGGGCCGCAACCTGGACCCGGCCGTGCTCGCCGAGTACTACCCGCCGCTGCGCAAGCAGCTCAACGGCATGATCGCCGGCCCCATTGGCCTGGACGTGCGCGGCAGCGGCACGCAGGAGGCGCAGGCCATCAACATCGCGGTGGACCTGACGCCGGTGCGGCTGCGGGTGCCGGATCAGCTGACGAAGGACGCCGGCGGCGCGATGAAGCTGAACGCGAAGGTGACGGGCGCGGCGGCGAGCGGCGGCGCGCTGCGCTTCGACGCGAAGGCGGACCTCAACGGCGTGGACATGCGGCCGGGCCTGCTGGTGAACAAGGCGCCGGGGCAGCGGCTGGAGGTCGCGGCGGCGGGCACGTACGCGCCGGCGAAGACGGGCAGCGGGATGACGGTGAACGTCACCAGCATGAGCCTGGGCGCGCTGGAGGACACGGTGACGGGCACCGCCACGGTGGCGCTCGCGGGCACGGGCAAGAAGGCGACGACGACGTTCAAGGCGGACGTGAAGGCCGCGCGGCTGGATGCGGAGAAGTTGTTGATGAGCGAGGAGCAGGTGCTGGCGCGCACGGGCGGAAAGCCTCCGCCGGAGCCGCCGCCGGGAGAGGCCAGTCGCTTCAACGGCTACCGGGGTGACATCCAGTTCGCCATCGCGTCGCTGCGCTACACGGCGATGGACCTGTCCAACGTGACGGGCGTGGTGAAGATGGTGGACGACCTCATCACCGTGGAGAAGTTCTCGACGGGCATCTACGGCGGCAAGGTGGTGGCGGACGGGACGACCATCCGCCTGGGGCCCGCGCCGGAGGCCCGGCCCTTCACCGCGAAGGTGCAGGTGCAGGGCCTGGAGGTCGCGCAGGCGCTGGCGGCGCGCACGCCGAAGCAGGTGCTGACGGGCAAGTTCAACGGCAACGTGGACGTGCAGGGCGTGGGCTACACGCCGGACAAGCTGCAGCAGACGCTGCTGGGCGGCATCAACGGCAACCTGCTGGAGGGCACGTTCCTGGGCAAGGACCTGGTGTCGTCCGTCACGGGGCCGCTGGCCAAGGCGCTGCCCTTCGCGAAGGCGCTCAAGAGCGGCGATGTGACGTCGCTGGGCGGGGACCTGCCCTTCAGCGTGACCATCAAGAACGGCGTGGCGCAGCTGAGCAAGCCCATCACCTGGACGCGGCCGGAAGCGGCGATGAGCTTCGACGGCGGCATCGGGCTGGACGGCACGCTGGACCTGACGGGCGGCGTGTCGCTGACGCCCGCGACCATCAAGACGCTGACGGTGGGAAAGGTGACGCCGACGGAAGCCATCCCGGTGGGGCTGAAGATTTCAGGCAAGGCGTGGAGCCCGGAGGTGACGGGCATCGACGTGAAGCCGGCGGCGACGACCATCCTGAAGCTGGCCGGAGGGGCCGCGCTGGGCGGCCTGCTGGGTGAGAAGGGCAAGGCCGTGGAGGACATCCTCACGGGAGGCCAGGACAAGGCGAAGGCCGAAGCGGAGGCGAAGCGTCAGGAGCTGGAGGCGCGCGCCAACGAGGAGAAGAAGAAGCTGGAGGAGCAGGCCCGCATCGAGCAGGAGAAGGCCAGGCAGCGCGCCGAGGAAGAGGCGAAGAAGCGCCTCAAGGGCATCTTCGGCGGGAAGTAGGCGCCGCTCGGTTCCAGGCATCACTCGCGCCGCGAGGTTCCTTCGGGAGCTTCGCGGCGTTCGTGTTTCCGGTGTCTGGCGTAGGCTCGCGGCCATGTCCAACCGGCTCACGCGCATCCAGGCCGAGGGACTGCGCTCGCTTCGCGACGTCGTGCCGCGCCCCCGGCGGCTGACCGTGATTGTGGATCCGGAGGGCTCGGCCACGCGCGGCCTGGTGGCCTTCTTCACGCTACTGCGCGAACTGGCTCACGGCCGGCTTCAACAGACGCAGGTGCTGGACGCGGTGGACGGCCCCGTGACGCTGGTGCTGGGCATGGATGACGACGACTACACCGTGACGCTGCGGCGCTTCCCGGATGGCCGGTGGCGCGTCGTCCAGGAGGAACTGTCCCTGCTCGCGGGGATATCGATCCCCTTCGTGGAGCCTGGCTCGCCTCGCGACGAGGCCGTGCTCTCCACGTTTCCTCCCGGGCCCACAACTTCCCTGGGTGAAGGGGAAGCGGCGTGGCTGGGAGAGATTGCCGACCGGGCGTCGCGGGCGATGAACGGCTTCCTGCGCGGCTTCCGTGTCCAGCCCGCGGAGTCCTTTGACGCGGACGTCCCGTTCCTCTTCCTGGAGGAACGGGACGTGGACCTGCCCGCGAATGCCGTCTGGGACCGGGTCCAGGCCGCTCGCGCGGCGTCCTCTCGGGTCCCCGTGCTGCTGTGCACCCCGTCGGTGGCCCTGGCGGACGCCTTCGACCTGGAAGACGTCCTGCGGGCCTGAGCGACTACCGCCCGCCGGCGCCGTTCCCCTCCCAGCCACCGCCGATGGGACCGCCCCGGGGGCCGCCAGCGCCGCGCGGATTCATGTCGTCGCGGCGCATCTGCTGGTACTGCGTCATCTGCTCCGCGCTGAGCACCTTCTGCATCTCCGCGTCGGTCTGCGTGCGCAGGTCGCGCATCTGCTGACGCATGTCACGGCCCGGCCGGCCTCCCGACATCGCCGACGCCAGCTCCTGGCGCTTCGTGTCCTCGGCCTGCATCGCCTTCGTCAGCGCCTGCTCCTGGCTGTAGTTGAGCCGCGCGTTGCTGATGAAGGTCTTGATGCGGTCGGAGCGCTCGGTCTCCGCCTGCACGCGCATCTGGTCCACCTGCTGCTGCCACTGCTGGCGCTGCTCGGTGCGCTGCTCGTCCTGCACCGTGCGCATCAGCTCCTTCAGCGACTGCTTCGCGCTGTCGTTGGTCAGCGCCTCGCCCACCATCACGCCGCGCATCTGCTCGCGCAGCTTCGCGACCTCCGCCTCCAGGCCCGCGGGCGGAGGACCGCCCGTGCCGGCCGAGGCCGTGCCGCCGCCCTGCTCGAAGGCCAGCATCCGCCGGGACAGCAACTGCACCGTCTCCTCCAGCGCCTTCACGCGGTTCTGGAGCGCCCGGACGTCCGCCGTCGAGTCCTGCACGCGGGGCGCCTCCTGGACGACAGGGGCCTCCGACTTCCCGGGCCCCCACAGGGCCACTCCGAGTGCCAGCGAAGCCATCCCCACCGATGCGATGCCGAGAATGCGGTTCATGATGCTCTCCCTGACGGAACTCCCGGCCGCGTATTCCATCGCGCCCCCGGGCTCCGCCCTGCTCCTGCATCCTCCCACCCCGCCTGCCTCCCGGGGAACCGTCCTGCGAGGCGCGCCTGCCTGCCCCCGTGTCGCGAGCGTTGACCTCCTCCGGCGGGACGCGGAGAGTCCCCCGCCATGACGCTCCGTCCCATCACTGAAGTCGGCGCCGAGCTGGGTCTCGCGCCGGAAGACGTCCTCCCCTGGGGCCGAGACCGCGCCAAGGTGTCGCTGGACGCCCTGGGCCGCGGCTCGCGCCAGGGCCGAATGGTGCTGGTGTCGGCCATCAATCCCACGCCCCCGGGCGAGGGCAAGACGACCATGTCGGTGGCGCTGGCCATGGGCCTGCGCAAGCGGGGCCGCAAGGCGGTGGCGGCGCTGCGCGAGCCGTCCCTGGGGCCTGTCTTCGGCGTGAAGGGCGGCGGCACCGGCGGTGGGCAGGCGAGCCTGGAGCCGGCGGCGGACATCAACCTGCACTTCACCGGCGACCTGCACGCCATCACCAGCGCGCACAACCTGCTGTCCGCGCTGGTGGACAACGCCGTGTACTACGGCCACCCGGTGGTGATGGAGGGCACGCGGGTGCGCTGGCGCCGCGCGATGGACATGAACGACCGGTTCCTGCGCAACGTCATCGTGGGGCTGGGCGGCAAGGCGCACGGCGTGCCGCGCGAGACGTCCTTCGACATCACGGCCGCCAGCGAGGTGATGGCCATCCTGGCGCTGGCGGAGAACCTGAAGGACCTGGAGGCGCGGCTGGGGCGCATCGTGGTGGGGCAGGCGCCGGACGGCTCGCCGGTGCGCGCGAACGACGTGAACGCGGCGGCGTCCATGGTGGCGCTGCTGAAGGACGCGCTGATGCCGAACCTGGCCCAGACGCGCGAGGGCGGGCCGGCCATCGTGCACGCGGGGCCGTTCGGCAACATCGCGCACGGGTGTTCGTCGGTGGTGGGCACGCGGCTGGCGCTCGCGTACGCGGACGAGGTGGTGACGGAGGCGGGCTTCGGCTTCGACCTGGGCGCGGAGAAGTTCCTGGACATCAAGTGCCGGAGCGCGGGCGTGTGGCCTCGGGGCGTGATGCTGGTGGTGACGCTGCGGGCGCTGAAGCACCACGGCGGCGCGGCGGCCGCGCAGGTGGCGGAGCCGGACCGCGAGGCGCTCTTGAAGGGCTTCGGGCACCTGGAGAAGCACCTGGAGTCGGTGGCGGCGTTCGGCCTGCCGGCGGTGTTGTGCGTGAACCGGTTCCCGCAGGACACGGAAGCCGAGCTGGACGAAGTGCGCGCGTTCGCGAAGGCGAGGGGCGTGGGCATTGCCGTATGCGACGGGTTCGGCAAGGGCGGCGAGGGTTCGCTGGAGCTGGCGGACACGGTGCTGGCGATGCTGGACGCGACGGACGCGGCGCCGCCGAAGCCGCGCTTCCTCTACGAGTTGGAGCAGACGCCGGAGGAGAAGATTCGCGCCATCGCGCGCACGGTGTACGGAGCCGACGACGTGGCCTTCACGCCAGGGGCGCGCAAGGACCTGGAGACTGCGCGGGCGCTGGGAGGCGCGGGGCTGCCGGTGTGCATGGCGAAGACGCACCTGTCCCTGTCGGACGACCCGGCGAAGACAGGCCGGCCCCGGGGCTTCACGTTGACGGTGCGCGAGGTGCGCCTGTCCGCGGGAGCAGGCTTCCTGGTGGCGCTGACTGGAGAGCTGCTCACCATGCCGGGCCTGCCGCGTGAGCCCGCCGCCCGCCGTGTCACGGTCCATCCGGACGGCAGCATCACGGGCCTGATGCAGGGCGAGTGACGTCAGAGGTAGGGCCTAGCGTCTCCCGTCTTCTCTCGACGGGAGCACGCGACCCTGCCCCATTCCAAGCGCACAAAGCCGTCCCCCCATCATCTTGACGGAATATCATCCAGGAATGATATTCCGTCTCATGGGATTGAAGTCTTCGGAACCGATGAGTTCCGGGACTGGTTCCTTGCTCTCGACGAAGAGACGGCGCGGTCCGTGGACCACGGGGTGGAGCTTCTGGCCGCGAAGGGGGTCACACTTGGGTTCCCATACAGCAGCCAGATCAAGGGCACTTCCCAACCGCTCCGGGAGCTCCGCATCCAGTCCGGAGGGCATCCCCTCCGGGTCTTCTACGCCTTCGATCCTGCGCGCAACGTGGTCCTGCTCCTGGGGGGCGACAAGACCGGAGACAAGCGCTTCTACGAGAGAATGATCCCCCAGGCGGAGAAGATCTGGCTGCGCTACCTCTGGGAGAGGGCCGCCGGACTTCATGACGATTCGAAGAACGAGCGCGAGGAGACGGAGTCATGAAGCTCCACAGCTGGAAGGGGATGCGCCGGGAGAAGTTCACGCCAGCGCAACTCAAGGAACAGGATGAGCGCGTCCGGAAGGAACTCCTGGAGATGAGTCTGCGGGAGGTGCGCGAGTTCGCGGGGATGACGCAGACGCAGCTCGCTGAACGGATGGGCATCTCCCAGGGTCAGCTCTCCCAGACCGAAGCCCGGGACGATCACCGGCTCTCCACACTCCGGCGCGCCGTGGAGGCCATGGGCGGAGAAATCGAAGTCTCCGCCGTCTTCGGCGACAAGCGGATCATCCTCAAGGGCGTCTGACGCACAACAGGCCGCCCCGGTGTTTCCGGAGCGGCCCGTGGGCCCTGCTTGACGCTGTCTTGGACGGCTAGACGCGGAAGGTGGTGGACAGCTCCTGGAGCTTGCCCAGGGAGGTGTTGATCTGCCCCACCGCCTGCTCGGCGTTGCTCGTGGCCATCACCACGTCGCTCATCATCTCCGACAGCTGCGTCACCACTTCGGTCATCTGCGTGATGCCCGCGTTCTGCTGCGTCACCGAGGCGACGATCTGCCGCGCCGCCTGGCTGCTCTCCTGCACCACCTGGGTGATGTCCTTCAGCGTCGTGGCGGACGAGAGCACCTGCTCGATGCCCTCCTCCATCTTCTGGCTGTCCTCCTCCGCGATGCCCACCGTCTCGCGGATGGCCTGGTTGATCTCCAGGAGGATCTTCCCGATGCGCTGTGTGCTCTGCAGCGACTGGCTGCTCAGCGCCCGCATCTCCTTGGCCACCACCGCGAAGCCACGGCCTTCCTCGCCGGCCCGCGCCGCCTCGATGGCCGCGTTCAACGCGAGCACGTTCGACTGGTCCGCCAGGTCCTTCACGCTGCCGATGATTTCACCCGCGTGCACCGCCTGCTCGGACAGCACGCCAATGCTCCCCACCAGCGCGCCCACCCGCGCGCGGATCTGCTGCAACCCTTCCGCGCTGCGCTCGATGGACACCTGCCCGGAGGCGCTGTACGCGTCCGCCTGCGCCGCCACCTTCAACACCATCTCCGCGCGGCTGGCCGCCATGCCGGACGTCTGGGCGATCTCCGCGATGGTGGAGCTGGCCTCCGTCAGGCTGCGCGACTGACTGGTCAGGAAGTTGAGCTGCTCGTGGCTCGCCGCGTTCAGCCGCGACGCCGCCGCCGTCAGCTCCGTCACCACCGCGCGCAGCGTGTTGGGCACCGAAACCAGCCGCGTCATCAGCGTCTGGATGCTGCGCGCCAGCTCACCCACTTCATCCTGCGCGCTCGTGTCGATGGCCAGCGACAGGTCGCCTTCCCGCACGATGCGTGTCGCCGTCGCCGTCAGCCGCGCCAGGGGCGTCGTCACCTCGCGCAGCAGCCACACCGTGGCCACCGCGAGCGCCACGATGCACGTCACAGCCAACACCAGCACCCACGTCAGCGTCATGCCGTGCAGCGACGACACCTCCATGAAGGTCTCTCGCTGCGACGCCTCCTGCTGCGCCGTCACGGACTCCAGGCCGGTGTGCATCGTCCGGTACGCGGGCTCCAGCTTCGCGAGCGCGGCTTCCGCGGCCGCGTCATTGCGCGCCGCCAGCGCCACCACCTGCGACGCCTCCTGCCAGTAGCGCGTGAAGGCCCCCTGCAGCGCCTCCACCTTCGGGCCATCCACGTCCGGAAACGCTCGCAGCGCAGTGAGCCCCTTCTGGAGCTCCGTCACCTGCGCGTCCAGCGTCTCCTGCTTCACCGCGTGCAGCGCCACCGCGTCGCCCACGTCCTGGTGCAACGCGGCGAACCCGGCGCGGGACGTCTGCGCCTGGCTCACCGACGGCGCCAGGCTGGAACCAATGCGCTCCGAGGCACTCCGCGTGCGCGCGCCCAGCACCACCGTCACCGCCACGATGGCCACCAGGAACACCGCCGCCACCGTCGGCAGCACCATCATCTTCTGCTTGAGCCTCATCGCCATCACGCACCCCCTCGCGGGCCCATGTCACCCATCCCGATGAAGCGCGGCCGTACTCCCGCGCCGGGCCTGCTGCGCCAGCTCATTGTCGCTCATCCTTCCGCGGCCCCAATGGGCTCCCCCGAGGACCGGGGCTCCGTCAGGACTCGTAGGATAGACAACACCTCTCCCCCCGACTCAAGCCCGCGTCCCTTGAAATATCCTGCAAACGGGTCTGCATTGCCCCGCAGGGTCATACGGGACACTTCATCCTGTCAGGTGGGACACTCGGTGGAGGACGCCTCACGTCCACAAAGGGGGCCCGGAAGGCACCCTGGCGCGATCATTCCAGCCGTCCGGCATGGGCTTCACTGCCGGTGACGGTGGCCTGGGTGCGTCCACACAGGCCCTGGCCCGGCTGCTCGGCGGCGCTCAGCGGGTGGGATGTGGGAGGAAGGGCTCCACCTCGCGGCGGCAGGTGTCGTCGCACTCGGAGAAGCGGACGAGGAACGCCGCGTGATTCGCGCACTTCTTGGGCCAGCGCGAGGCGCCGCCATCCGCCAGGCAGAGCAGGCGGAACTCGTCGCGGGTGTCCGAGAAGAGGGCCTCGCGCTGCGAGGGGGACATGGCGTCCAGCGCGCGGTCCTCCCCGCCCTGGAGCCAGATGAAGACGCCCACCATCGATATGAAGACGAGGGCCAGCCAGGTGCCCTTGCGCAGCCAGATGCTGGGCGGTGGGACCAGCTCCTTCGCGAAGATGTTCTTCTCCTCGCCCCCCTCGTCCGGAGGCGTCCCTTCGTTGCTCATGGGCTCCCTTCCATCCATGGCGCGTGCCAGCCGCACGGCCACGCCGCAGCAGACACCAGCCCGTTCCGCGTTGCACCTTGCAACCGCCACCCGGGGCACATCGTGCCGGATGCAGTGCGCCCCCAGGGCTTGCGCCGCCCGGCATCCGACAGACGGGCCCGGCACACGGCGTGCTCTTAGACTGTGCCCATGGAAGTGCGTGCCAGTACCGAGGCGACGGAGCGCCCCATGCGGGTGCTCGTGGTGGACGACGAGCGAAACATCCGCCACACCCTGCGGGTGTGCCTGGAAGGCCTGGGCTGCGAGGTGCGCGAGGCCGCCACGCCAGAGGCCGCGCTCGCGGCGCTCGCTCAAGGCCCGGCGGACCTGGCGTTCGTGGACCTGCGGCTGGGCAACGCGTCCGGACTGGAGCTGCTGCCCCGCCTGCTCGCCGAATCCCCCGCGCTGGACGTCATCCTCATCACCGCCTACGCGACGTTCGACACGGCCGTGGAGGCGGTGAAGCGCGGCGCGCGCGACTACCTGCCCAAGCCGTTCACCCCCGCGCAGATCCGCCACGTCCTGGAGCGCGCGAAGGCGCAGCGTGAGCTGACTTCTCAGCTGGGGGACCTGGAGGGACAGCTGGCGCAGGCGGTGCCGGAGGCCACGCTGGAGACGGCGTCGCCGGCCATGCACGCGGCCATTGGCTTCATCCAGCGCGCGGCCACGTCCGACGCATCCGTGCTGCTGCGCGGGGAGAGCGGCACGGGCAAGGGGGTGCTCGCGCGGGCGCTGCATTCGATGAGCGCCCGGCGCAAGCGGCCCTTCGTCACCATCAACTGCCCCACCCTGTCCGAACAACTGCTGGCGAGCGAGCTGTTCGGCCACGCGCGCGGCGCCTTCACGGGCGCGGTGAAGGACCAGCCGGGGCGCGTGGAGCAGGCGGAAGGGGGCACGCTCTTCCTGGATGAAGTGGCGGAGATGAGCCCCTCGCTCCAGGCGCAGCTGTTGCGCTTCCTGCAGGAGAAGCAGTTCGAACGGCTGGGCGAGGGACGCACGCGCAAGGCGGACGTGCGCGTGGTGGCGGCCACGCACCGCGACCTGGAGAAGGACGTGGCGGAGGGACGCTTCCGCGAGGACCTGATGTACCGGTTGAACGTCCTGGAGGTGAAGCTCCCGTCCCTGCGTGAGCGGCCGGAGGACCTGCTCCCGCTGGCCCGCCGCTTCATCGCCTTCTTCGCGAAGGCCGCGCAGCGTCCGGCCCCGGAGCTGTCGCCCGCCACGGAGGCGATGCTGCGGGCCTACCCCTGGCCGGGCAACGTGCGTGAGCTGCGCAACGCGCTGGAGCGGGCGCTCATCGTGGGCGCGTCAGGCGTCGTGGAGCCGCAGGCGTTCCCGGAGCGCATCGCGTCCGCGGTGGGGCCTGGGGTGACGCTGGGCGGGCCGCACACGCTGGAAGCGGTGGAGCGCGAACACATCCTGCGGGTGATGGCGTCCGTGCCGACGCTGGATGAAGCAGCCCGGCTGCTCGGCATCGACGCGTCCACGCTGTGGCGCAAGCGCAAAAAGTACGAATCGGAGACGTGACGCAGGCGGCCTGTGCGCCAGTGCATGCAGTCCGGCACTGGCGGCCGGGGCGTACAGGGGCGCTCATCCTGGAGAGTGGATTGCGCCCTTGCGCGCTCATGCGAACCCTGGCCCGTCATGAACCTCATCGACGTGCTCATCCAGCAGCACCGCGACGCAGAGGCCCTCTTCGAGGCCTGGCACCATGCGCCGGACGAAGAGAAGCCGGAGCTGAGCCTGCGCCTGGCCGAAACGCTCACCCTGCACAGCACCCTCGAGGAGCGCTGGGTGTATCCCGTCGCGCGGACCGTCGTCGAAGGGCCGCGCATCGACTTCGCGGTGGAGGAGCACGGGGAGATGACCCAGCTGATCTCCGAACTGTTGCGCGTCCGCCACGACCCGCGCCGCCGCGAGGCCACGGTGCGGCAACTGGAGGCAGTGGCCGCGCAACACATGGCGGAGGAGGAGCGCGAGGTGGTGCCCCGACTGCGCAAGATGGACGCGGACGCGTTCGGCCAGTCGAGCGCTGAAATCGTCCGCTCCGCGTCCGACGCGCGGAAGGAAGCGATGCGCCAGCTGGAGACGTCCGCGCCGATGTGACCGCGGGCTTCAGCCCTGTTCAGGCTGTGGCAGCGTGAACCAGAAGGTGCTGCCCTGGCCCGGGGTGCTCACCACGCCCAGCTCGCCGCCGTGGGCCTGGACGATGTCGCGTGCGATGGACAGCCCCAGGCCCGCGCCTCCCGCCGGTGCGCCCGGGGCGCGGTAGAACTTCTCGAAGATGCGCGCCTGCTCCTGGGCGGGGATGCCCTCGCCGGTGTCCTCAACCTCGAAGCGCACGAGGGTGCCTTCGCGCGACACGTGCACGGACACCTCGCCGTCGTGCGGCGTGTGCTTCACGCCGTTGCCCACCAGGTTTCCCAGCACCAGGTGCAGCCGGTCTGGATCCACCCGCACCGTCTCCACGTCCGGTGACAGGGATTGCGACAGGCGCACGCCCCGGTCCTCCGCCAGCGTGCGCTGTGCGGCCAGCGCCTGCTCCACCAACTCCTCCGTGCGCACCTCCCGCACGTCCAGTTGGAGCTGCCCGGACTGGATGCGCGACAGGTCCAGCAGGTCGTCCACGATGCCCTGCAACCGCTCGCAGTCCTCGCGCGCCGCGAAGAGCAGGTCCGCCTGCTTCTCGGTCACCTGCCCCACGACACCTTCGGCCACCAGGTGGATGGCCATGCGCAGCGACGTGAGCGGCGTGCGGAACTCGTGCGCCACCGTGGCCACCAGGTCGTTCTTCAATTCGTCGAAGCGCCGCAGCCGCGTCACGTCCTGGAGGATGAGCGTGGCGCCCACCACTTCCCCGGTCTCTCCGTGCACCGGGCTGCCTCTCGGCAGGAGCCACCGGACGCCCTCTGGAGACGACTCCACTCGCACCGCCTCCTCGTAGCCCCGGGGCTGGTACGCGCCCCTTCCTCCCACGACGTGCGCTCGCACCCGCTCCAGCACGGCGCGCACCTCGGGTTCCACCCGGCCCAGCGCGTCCCCGCCCTCGTCCAGCCGCAGGCGCAGCACGTCCTCCGCCGCGGCGTTCACGTTGAGCAGCCCGCCTTCCGCGCCCAGCACCAGCACGGGGTCGGGCAGACTGTCGATGGCCGCCTGCGACACCGCCTGCGCCTGGAGCAGTTCGCCCAGGCTGCTCTTGCGGTACTGCGCCAGCCGCTCCGCCATGGTGTTGAAGTCCCGCGCGAGCCCGGCGATTTCGTCGCGCCCCTCCACCACCGCTCGCGCCTCCACGTCGCCCTGCCCCAGGCGGCGCACCGCTTGCGACAGCACGGACACCGGACGGAGCGCTCGCTGCACCAGCGACGTGGTGAAGAACAGGCCGAAGCCCAGCGCCGCCACCACCGCCAGCGCCATCAACGTGTTCACCTGCTCGCTCTGCTGGCGCAGCCGGTCGTTCTTGCGCACCATCGCGTCCTGGTTCAGCGCGAGGACGGACGCCGCCGCGGCCTTCGCCTCCTGGAAGGCCGGTGAGAGCGATTCGAAGTAGCTCGTGCGCGCGGCCTCCGGGCCACGTGCCTGGAGGAAGACGTCGAACTCCTCGCGGTACTTCGTCCACGCGGTGCGCAGCCGCTGCGTGGCCTCCGCTTCGCCGGGTTCGGTGATGTTGCCCTGCTGGATGCCCAGCTCCAGCTCCAGCGGTGGGCGCTGCGAGGCCTGCTGGGTCATGCCCCGCTCGCGCTCGCCCGCGATGATGAACAGCGCCGCGCTGTCCATGCGCTCCAGCTGCTCCGTGATGCGCTGGGTGGCGAGCACGCTGCGGTAGTTGTCCTCCAGCACCTCCTGACCGGAGCGGCCCACTCGCGCCAGGGTGATGACGGCCGTGGCGCCCAGGAAGAGCAACGCCAGCACCAGTGGCACCTGGGCCAGCAGCAGCCGCGAGCGCAGCGTCATGGGCGCTTCTCCTCGTGGGATTCGAAGGACACGACGTGGATGTCGAAGCCCTCCCCTTCCCGCAAGAGGCGCGCGTCCGCGGTCATCCCCAACCGCTGGCGCCACTTCGCCTGGTTCGAACGGCCGATGATGATGTGCCCCACGCCGTGCGAGCGGGCGAAGTCCAGCAACGCCGCCACCGGGTCACTGGAGCGCAGGCGCACCACCTCCGCGCCCAGCTCCTTCGCCTTCTCGATGTTCGTCAGCAGGTGCCGCTGCGCCTCCGCGTCGATGAGGTTCGGCGCCTCGCGCGGCGTCTCCACGTACACCACGAACCAGTCCGTGTTGAGCCGGCCCGCCATGCGTGAACCCCGTCGCAACAGCGTCGCCGCGCGCGGCGGATGGCTGGAGAGGGCCACCAGCACCCGGCCCCACGCGCCGCCCTTCTGGGACGGGTCCTCGCCTGCCAGGGCCTGCCTGCCCGTGGTGGCCCGGTCCAGGCTCTCCGCCACTTCGCGCAGGGCCAGCTCGCGCAGCGTGGAGAGGTTGTCTCCGGTGAAGAAGCGCTCCAGCGCGTGCGGCACCTTGTCCGGCGCGTAGATCTTCCCCGCCTTGAGCCGTTCGTGCAGGTCCTCCACCGCGAGGTCCAGGTTCACCACCTGGTCCGCCGTCTTGAGGAAGCTGTCCGGCAGCGTCTCCCGCACGGTGACTCCGGTGTTGCGCTCCACCAGGTCGTTGAGGCTCTCCAGGTGCTGCACGTTGAAGGCACCAATCACGTTGATGCCCGCGGCCAGCAGCTCCTGCACGTCCTGGTAGCGCTTGCGGTGACGGCACACGGGCGCGTTGGTGTGGGCCAGCTCGTCCACGATGGCCACCTGCGGCTTGCGCGCGAGGATGGCGTCCAGGTCCAGCTCCTCCACAGTGACGTCCCGGTACGTGATGCGCTGGCGCGGCACGACCTCCAGGCCCTCGACCAACGCCTCCGTCTCGGGACGACCGTGGGTCTCGACAAAGCCCAGCACCACGTCCACGCCGCGCGCCTTCAGCGCGTGCGCTTCCTCCAGCATGCGGAACGTCTTGCCCACGCCCGCCGCGAAGCCGATGTAGAGCTTCAGCCGGCCGCGCCGGCCGCGCTCCACCAGCTCCAGGAAGTCCTCCGCGCGAGGACGCCGCGTCGTCATGACTGCCTTCTCCTCACCGGGAGGCCGTGGGCGCGGGTCCGCCGAACTGACGGTCCATCGCGAGGTTCAACGTGAGCACGTTCACCCGGGGTTCTCCCAGCACGCCGAACGTTCGTCCTTCCACCCGGGACATCACCAACGCCCGCACGCGCGCCGGGTCCACGCCTCGCGCTCGCGCCACGCGGGGAACCTGCCACAGCGCCGCCTCCGGCGACACCTGCGGATCCAACCCGGACGCGGACGCTGTCACCAGCTCGCCGGGCACCGGGCCTTCGGCCTCGGGGTTCTCTCGGCGCAGCCGGTCCGCCTCCGCCACTGCTCGGTCGCGGAGCTTCTGGGACGTGGGGCCCAGGTTGCTTCCGCTGGAGGCCGTCGCGTCCCAGCCCGTGCCGGCGGCGGAGGGACGCGGCTGGAAGTAGCCCGGTTGCGTGAAGCCCTGGGCGATGAGCGCGCTGCCCACCACCCGGCCGTGGTCGTCCTTCACCAACGACCCGTTGGCTTCACTCGGGAACAGCACCTGCGCCACGCCAGTGACGGTCAGGGGGTACAGCACGCCCGTGAGGGCCAGCGTGACGGCGCTGACGCGCAGGGCGGTGAGGAGCGCGGAGACCATGGATGTTCCTTTCTTGTGTGCTCAGGCCAGGCCCACGGTGGTGAGCACCACGTCGATGACCTTGATGCCCACGAACGGGACGATGACGCCGCCCACGCCGTAGAGGAGCAGGCTGCGGCGCAGGAGGGCCGCCGCGCCCAGCGGGCGGTAGCGCACGCCCTTCAGCGCCAGCGGGATGAGCGCCACGATGATGAGCGCGTTGAAGATGACGGCGGACAGGATGGCGCTGAACGGCGACGTCAGCCCCATCACGTTGAGCGGGGCAATCTGCGGGAAGACGCCCATGAACAGCGCCGGGAGGATGGCGAAGTACTTCGCGACGTCGTTGGCGATGGAGAACGTGGTCAGCGTGCCTCGCGTCATCAGCAACTGCTTGCCTACCTCCACCACCTCCAGGAGCTTGGTGGGGTTGGAGTCCAGGTCCACCATGTTGCCGGCCTCCTTGGCGGCCTGGGTGCCGGTGTTCATCGCCACGCCCACGTCCGCCTGGGCCAGCGCGGGCGCGTCGTTGGTGCCGTCACCCGTCATCGCCACGAGCTTGCCCTTGCCCTGCTCCGCTCGAATGAGCGCGAGCTTCGCCTCCGGGGTGGCCTCCGCCAGGAAGTCGTCCACGCCGGCCTCTCTCGCGATGGCCGCCGCGGTGCGCGGGTTGTCGCCGGTGATCATCACCGTGCGGATGCCCATGGCGCGGAAGCGGTCGAAGCGCTCCTTGATGCCGCCCTTCACCACGTCCTTCAGATGGATGATGCCCAGCACCCGAGCGCCGTCCGCCACCGCGAGCGGCGTGCCTCCTGCGTCACCGATGCGACCCGAGACCTGGGTCAGCTCCTCCGGCACGGTGCCACCCTGCGCCTGCGTGTAGCGGACGATGGCGTCCACCGCGCCCTTGCGGATGCTGCGCGGGTGCGGGTCCACCAGGTCGCAGCCGCTCATGCGCGTCTGCGCGGTGAAGGGGACGAAGGTGGCCTGATGCGCTCGCAGCTCGCGCGGACGCATCTTGTACGTGTCCTTGACCAGCGTGACGACGGAGCGCCCCTCTGGCGTTTCGTCCGCGAGGCTCGCGAGCTGCGCGGCCTCCGCCAGTTCCTCCGCGCGCACGCCCGGCATGGGCAGCAGCTCCGTGGCCATGCGGTTGCCCAGGGTGATGGTGCCCGTCTTGTCGAGCAGCAGCGTGTCCACGTCCCCCGCCGCCTCCACCGCTCGCCCGCTGAGCGCGAGCACGTTCTTGCGCAGGAGCCGGTCCATGCCGGCGATGCCGATGGCGCTCAGGAGGCCGCCGATGGTCGTGGGGATGAGGCACACCAGCAGCGCCACCACCGCCGTGCCGGACAGCGGCACGCCCGAGTAGAGCGCCAGCGGCACCAGCGTCACGCACGCCATCAGGAACACCAGCGTGAGGCCCACCAGCAGGATGTGCAGCGCGATTTCATTGGGCGTCTTCTTGCGGGCCGCGCCTTCCACCAGGCCGATCATCCGGTCGAGGAACGACTCTCCCGGATCCACGCTGATGCGGATGACGATGCGGTCGGACAGCACCTTCGTGCCTCCGGTGACGGCGGAACGGTCGCCTCCGGACTCGCGGATGACGGGGGCGGACTCGCCGGTGACCGCGGACTCGTCCACGCTGGCGATGCCCTCCAGCACCTCGCCATCGCCGGGGATGACGTCTCCGGCTTCGCACACCACGCGGTCGCCCTTGCGCAGGGCGGGGGCTCCGACGCGTTCCTCCCGGCCATCGTGGGTGAGGCGGCGGGCCTGGGTGTCCTGACGCATGCGGCGCAGGGCGCTCGCCTGGGCCTTGCCTCGGCCCTCCGCCACGGCTTCGGCGAAGTTGGCGAAGAGGACCGTGAACCACAGCCACAGCATCACGGACACGGTGAACCACATGGGCGCGGTGGGTTCCCCAGAGACCGTCAGGTCCTTGAGGACGAACACCGTGGTGAGCAGGCTTCCGGCCCACACCACGAACATCACCGGGTTCCGGGCCACGTCGCGCGGGTGGAGCTTCTTGAGGCTCTCCCACACCGCGGGCTTGAGCAGCGCGGGGTCCAACAGCGAGGCCTGCTTGCTTGCGGGGGCCATGGTCAGAACACCTTTCCGGCCGCGCCGAGGAAGTGCTCGACGATGGGGCCCAGGGACAGCGCGGGGAAGAACGTCAGCGCGCCCACGACGACGACGACGCTCACGAGCAGGCCGGTGAAGAGGACGCCGTCCGTGGGGAAGGTGCCGGGCCCCGGGGCCACGGCCTTCTTGGCCACGAGCGAGCCCGCCAGTGCCAGCACCGGCACCATCATCAGGAAGCGGCCCGCGAGCATCGACACGCCCAGGCTGATGTTCCAGAACGGCGTGTTGGCGTTGAGGCCGGCGAAGGCGCTGCCGTTGTTCGCCACGCCACTGGTGAACGCGTAGAGGATTTCGGACAGGCCGTGCGGCCCCGCGTTGTTGAGGGACGACGTGCCCTGCGGGAGCACCGCGCCCACGGCGGACAGGCCCAGGATGACCAGCGGGAAGACGAGCACGTACAGCATCGCGAGCGTCATCTCTCGCGCTTCGATCTTCTTGCCGAGGAACTCCGGCGTCCGGCCCACCATCAGGCCCGCGATGAAGACCGCGAGCACCGCCATCACGAGGATGCCGTAGAGGCCCGCGCCGACACCGCCAAAGATGACCTCGCCCAGTTGCATGTTGACCATGGGCACCAGCCCGCCCAGCGGCGTGAAGCTGTCATGCATGGAATTGACCGCGCCGCATGACGCGTCGGTGGTGACGGTGGCGAACAGCGTGGAGGCCGCGACGCCGAAGCGCGTCTCCTTGCCCTCCAGGTTCCCGGCCTGGACGACGTTCGCGGAGGCGAGCGCGGGGTTGGGTTGGGATTCGGCGGCGTAGCTGGCGGCGGCGCCCACGAGGAAGAGGACGGACATGGCCGCGAAGAGGACCCAGCCCTGCTTCGTGTCGCCGGTCATCTTGCCGTAGGTGTACGTGAGGCCCGCGGGCAACACGAAGATGAGCAGCAATTGGATGAGGTTGGTGAGCGGCGTGGGGTTTTCGAAGGGGTGGGCGCTGTTGGCGTTGAAGAAGCCACCGCCGTTGGTGCCCAGCATCTTGATGGCCTCCTGCGAGGCCACGGGCCCGAAGGCGAGCGTCTGCCTCACGCCCTCCACGGTGGTGTGCTCGGGGTATGGCGCGAGGTTCTGGAGCACGCCCTGTGACACGAAGAACAGGGCCACGAGGAAGCTCAGGGGCAGGAGCACGTAGAGCGTGCCGCGCACCAGGTCCACCCAGAAGTTGCCCAGGGTCTTGCGGCCTTCGGGGCCGGGGCGGCGGGTGAGGCCTCGCGCGAGGGCGAGCGCGACGCCCAGGCCCGTGGCGGCGGAGACGAAGTTCTGCCACGTCAGCCCCAGCATCTGGGTGGCGTAGCTCATCGTGGATTCACCGGCGTACGACTGCCAGTTGGTGTTGGCCACGAAGCTGGCGGCGGTGTTGAAGGCGAGCGCCGGGCCCACGGCGGGCAGGCCCTGGGGGTTGAGCGGGAGCACGTGCTGGAGCCGCTGGAGCGCGTAGAGGACGACGAGGCCCACGGCGCTGAAGGCGAGCAGGGCGGCGGTGTACTGGACCCACGTCTGCTCCTGGTCGCGCTTCACGCCGCACAGGCGCAGCAGGGCGCGCTCGATGGGACCGAGCACGCGAGGCAGGGGTTGGGTGTCGGCCTCGAAGACGCGGAAGAGGTAGAGGCCCACGGGCTTCGTGAGCGCGAGGACGAGCGCGAAGAACAGCAGGGTCTGGAGCCAGCCTATGAGGGTCATGGCGGGCTCCTAGAAGCGCTCGGGCCGGAGCAGGGCGTAGACGAGGTAGACGGAGAGGAGGACCGCGAGCGCGGTCCCTGCGGCGTATTCGAAGCTCATGGCCCCAGGAGCATGAGCATCCGCCGTACCGGAGCGGACCTCCGTCAGGCCCAGGCGTTCCGAGGGGTTGCGGGAGCTGGCCTCCTGGCCGGGTTGCAATGTGCACGAACCGGCTCCGTGCACCCCTGCGAGGTGAAAGGGGGCGACGGCGTTACAGTGGGGAGAGGAGGTGGTTGGCGTGCATCCGTACCGGTGGAGCGAAAGCATCGAACCCAGGCTTCAGCAGGCGACCGAGCGCATGCGCCGGTTGCGCGCTGCCACGATGCCGCCTGCCGCGGTGCAGAGCCTGCGGCACTGGTTCCGGATCCACCACACGTACAACTCGAATGCGATTGAGGGGAACCGGCTGACCCTGCCGGAGACTCGCGCGGTGGTGGATGACGGCATCACCATCGCGGGCAAGTCGCTGAAGGATCACTTCGAAGCGGTCAACCTCGCGCACGCGCTCGACTTCGTTGAGAGGTTGGCCAGCAGGGAGACCGTGCTGGGTGAGCAGGACGTGCGCGGGATACACGGCATTGTCCTGCGCGCAATCGATCCCGAGAACGCCGGTGCCTACCGGAGCATCAACGTACGGATCGGAGGCACGAAGCATCCGCCTCCAGAAGCGGTCCAGGTGCCCGAGGAGATGCGAGCGTTCGGTGAGTGGCTGGCGGGGGCCAAGAACGAGCATCCGGTGGTCGTCTGCGCCATCGCGCATGCGTGGTTCGAGGCGATCCACCCCTTCGTGGATGGGAACGGGAGGACAGGGAGGCTGCTCGCCAACCTGTTGCTGATGCTGGAGCACTATCCAGCCATCGCCCTGCTCGTCGATGACCGAACGCGGTACTACGCGGCACTGGATGCGTCCCACGATGGCGACATCACCGCACTCGTGGAACTCAC
The DNA here is from genome assembly GCF_003612075.1 of Corallococcus sp. CA041A. Lineage (NCBI taxonomy): Bacteria > Pseudomonadati > Myxococcota > Myxococcia > Myxococcales > Myxococcaceae > Corallococcus > Corallococcus sp. CA041A. The sequence goes on along the minus strand of NZ_RAWF01000050.1, from coordinate 5,183 downwards.
GCTCGACCGACTGGACCAGAGCTTCGAGGAGTACGAGCAGTCCGCCCATGAACTGCCTGAGGTCCGTGAGCTCGCGACAGATGCGACAGAGTTCGGGGCATACGCAATCAGGCCCCGACTCTTGTCGCCGTGATTCGCGGTCCCGTTACGGCGAATGGGACACGGACGAATCACAGTCCGAGGTGCACTTGCCCGAGCAGGCGACCTGGCCGGGATATGAGTCCAGGATGGCGCACTGGGTGCCGCCCGTGCAGGACACGAACTCGGTGCAGACCTTTGAATCATCCACGCAGCGCGCCTTGGACACGCCGTCCAGCTTGAGCACGAGGCAGGACAGGCCCTGGGGACACTGGGGCAGGTCCACTCCGCACTCCTGCGCCAGGTCCAGCGACTGTCCTTCCCGCAGCTTCAGCCTCCCCTGCCCTCCCTCGCCGTCCGACCCACAGGCCGCGAGGGCCATCACCGTCAGACAACCGCCCAGCATCCGCATCCAGCGCATCGTGGCTCCTTGGAGTCGTTCAGCCTCCTGCCCGCAGCAAGGCATGGACCAGGAGGGCCGCTCAGGGATTCCGCGCGGTTGGCGGCGGGCGGAGGCCTCGGAATTCTGATGCGACCTCGAATCCCTGTCGGCCTACGCCTCAGCGGAACTCGTCCACGATGTATACGCCCGCGCGCGGGGAGTTGAGGATCGCGGTTCCTGGCTTGGACTCGGGTCGCTTGCGCAGTTGCCCGAAGCCGAGCCTCGCCACCGCGCAGATGGGCACGCGGTCCTTTCCCTTCAGGAACTGGGCTTCGTAGTACCGGATGACCGGCTGTTCTCCGCCCGTCCAGACACGTCCGTAGAGGCGCATGGGCGCCTCCAGCGTTCCGATGTCCTCGTCCAACACGCTCTCGATGGGCCCGTCGTGCAGCGTGATGTGCTCTGCCCGGCTCTGGTTCGCATCCAGTTGGACCCATGCGGCTTCACCCACGTAGAGCTGCAGGTACCGCATCACCTCCAGCGACTTCTCAGGGCACTTCTCCGACATGGGCGTTCCATCCGCACGAAGGCGGACGTCGCCCAGAGTCGTCGCACAACCCGGATGCAGGGCCAACAGGCCCATCCAGGCCACGAGCACGTATCGACGCGAGGTCATGCGGCTGTTCCTACTTCCCGAGCAAGCTCGGGCTCAACTCAACAACCGCCTGCCGCAGCCCATCGTGCCGGTACAATTCCAGGAACAGGGACGTCAGCGTCCCACTGTCCACGAACGCGCTCCCGTCCACCACGAGCCCGATGACACCCGAGGTCCCAGGTTCAATCACCGCTGAGGATGACCGGACCGCCAGCGGCCGCTCGCGAGTGTCCGACCTGCCCACGAGCCGTACGGAGCTCATGCTCCACGGGCGGCGAGCAGACAGGTTCTTCACCTTGAACACGACCGCAGCCTTGCCCGTGCCCCGGTAGACCGTGCCATCCAGTGTCGTGTCGCCATCCGTGCCGGAGAAATGATCCGCGACGCCGAAAGGCGTCTGTGCCACCGCGCCCGTGGTCAGCAGGGCCGCCAACGCGTGGTCCTCGGAAACCTCCTCCTTGTGGAGCCGCTCGTTCTCCGCGCGAAGGGTCTTGTTCTCCTTCTCCGAGTCCACCAGCGCCGAAGCCATGGCCTCGTAGCCATCCCGGTCCTTGTAGACGTTGAGCTGCTGGTCCGCGCTTCCATGCTCGCGCCGTCCCGGAGGACGGAGGAGGAAGGGGACCTCTCGCGCATCCGACAACGTGACGAGCAGGGAGAAGCCTTCCTCCGGTGCCAGGTCGCGCCGGGGCTCCAGCACCACCTTCCGGCCCACGACGCCCACCGGTTCGAACCGCCCCTCTCCGCCCACCAACCGTGCCCGGAGCGGCGAGAGGTCCTGCTCGAAGCGGAGGACCGTCACGACCTGCCCCTTCACGTAGATGCGCTGGGGCGCGGCCTCGGGCTGCTCAGGGAGGACGAGCGTCCGGATGACGGCGTGCTCGTGCTCCTCCGCCACGGCCGCGCCGGCGAGCAGCGTCCCGAGCAACGCCCACGTCCCAGGTAGAGCGATTCGCATACAACCTGGGACATAGCATCGGCCTCTCGGGGGTCCAAGCCGCGCTCAGGGCTCGAAGCGCGCCAGGAAGACCTTGTACTGGAGCGAGACGAAGAGCGGCTTCGGCGCCACCAGTCCCGCCTGCGCGAACATCGCGAACAGCGCCGCATCGGACTCGATGGGCTGCATCTTCGCCATGGCCTGACGCCGGGCCTCCAGCTTCTCCAGCGGCACTCCGTACGTCCGCAGCCGCCGGAACTCGACGTTCGTCAGCTCGGGGTCCTGGCCGATGCGGCAGCCCAACACCAGCGGCGCTCCCGGCTTGAGCCTCCGTGTCACCTCTCGCAGCAATTCGACGCGGGCCTCTTCTCCCTCCACGTGGTGCAGCACGCCCATCAACTGCGCGCCGTCGAACGGGGGACCTTGCGGCAGCGTCCGCAGCTCGCCTTCGTGCAGGTGCGTGCGCGACAGCAGCCCCTCCGCCTCCAGGCGCTTGCGTGCGACTTCCAGCATCGGGCCGGAGGGCTCCACGCCCGTGAAGTGCCAGCCCGGCACGTTGAAGCGGAGATAGGGCACCAGCTCCGCGCCCGTGCCCAGGCCCACGTGGAGCAGTGACGCCGTTTCCTGGCCGTCCAATCGGGCAGCCAGGGCGCTGACGCCCAGCTCATATGCCGCCTGGTAGCCAGCGAGGCTCACCGCCGCCTGGGCGTCGTAATGGGCCGCGCGGTCGGCTCCAAAGCCATGGACCGGCGCATGTGCGGAATGTTCGTGGGTCATGACCGCAAGATGCGCCCGCCCCGCTCGGAATGGCAGAGCGGGGATTCAGACGGAATCAGCGGATCTTTCGATGGCGGCTCACTCCTCCGGAACGAACCCGTTCCCCTCGCGCCGGAACACCGCGCCGACCGGCGCGTCCAGGATGGCGTCCAATTCCTTGTCCCGGCCCAGCAACGAGCGCAGCGGGACGATGACCGCGTTGCCGCTCTCCTCCATGTACTCCTCGGTCTCCAGGCCCGAGGTGAAGAGCCAGCCGCTGTCCTCCTCCGCCGCGGGCTTCGAGCGCTCCGCGAAGCGGATGGGTTCCCCGTTCTCCGTGATGAAGCGCGTGACCAGCGCCTTGCGCTGACGCAGCCGGATGCCTCGCAGCAGCTTCTGCCGCTCCTCCGTGCCCAGCTCCACCCGGACGCGCACCGTCCGCCCCTTCGCGTCCAGGTGCCGGCTCACCGTGAAGATGCCGTCTCCCCAGCGGTTCCCACATCCCACCACGCGCGCGCCGTCCAACACCAGCGAGGCCGTGTCCTCCTCGCTCTCACGCAGCCCGGCGTTCAACTTCTCCAGGTTGCAGTGCGGCCGGTAGTCCACCCCCACCGCGAGCCCGTCCTTCTCGAGGCGCTCCTGCAGCGGCGTGGCCTTCTCCCCCACCCGGTCCATGGGCAGGTCCTTCCACCCATACAGCCCGTCGCCCAGGTCGCTCGCGCCCAGCTCCTTCGCGAGCTTCGGCGCGTCCCTGCCGTGAAACACATAGTCCGCCAGCCCGTCCTCCGGCTCCCACATGCGGAACCGTCCCATCGGGCCCAACCCGGCGAACAGCAATTGACCGTGGTCCACCATCACCCCGGACACCTGCTCCGACCGGGCCGCCTCCGCCTCCCCGTCCACGACGATGTCGATGGACCGCCAACGCCCGCCGAACTCTCCCGGCGGCATGGGCATTCCAATCACTTTCAACCCACGACTTGAGGGCAGGCCTCCCACGACCACAGCCCACAGGCCGTTGTACTTCACAACCCCCAATCCCTTTCCATGCTCCAACGCCAGCCGGGCCCGCTCCGTGTGGGGAATCCGCGCTGACAACACCTCCGCGCGCGCATCAAAGCCTTGCTCCCGGGCGAACCCCTCGAAGTGCGCCGCGGCGTCCGCCGGGTCCTTCCTGTCGAAGAGGAAGCGCGGGTCGAATTCACGGTCGTAGGCCTGGCCCGCTGCTTCCGCGTCCGGCCCGGTGATGCGCAGGTCGTGCTCCGCCGGGGCCTTCTTCCGAGGCGACGCCGGCTCCGAGTCATGCCGCCAGAAGCGCCCCAGGCCTGGATCCAGGATGAGCAGCACCCCCTCTGGCAGGTCGATGTCTCCCAGCTCCACGGGCTTCGGTGTCTTCGCGGGTCGCGCCATGGCTCCGGACCCTACGCCACGCAGTCAAATGCACCCCAGACAAACGGAATGGCTTTCATCCCCCACGCCCATACGCGCGGTGCGATCCAGAAAAACCCCTCCGGGACACAAGCGTTGTCAGCCAACGCCCCCCATCCGTAAGGCTTTAACAAGGTTTTAAAGGAATCAAACCTATCACGTTTTCTTTTAAGTACCGGCACTGGGGGCTTCACGTGAGAGAAGAACTCGACACTTCAGACATGGAGTACGCCGATTTCGCGGTCCGTCATCAGCCCATCCTGATGGCGGTCGCCCGGAACATCTGCGGGGGGAATGCCACTGTTTGCGACGACCTGCTCCAGGACGTCCTGCTGCGGGCCCTGCTGAAGTGGGACACCTTGCGCGGCTGGGCGGAGCCGGCGCGCCGCGCGTGGCTGGTGCGGGTGCTGCACAACCGCTTCCTCGACCAGTGCCGCCGCTCGCGCACGGAAGCCACCACCGCCATCAACCTGGGCAACGTGCACAAGCTCTTCGAGGAGCCGGAGTCCCGGGACCAGGAGCTGTGGGAGTTCATCACCGAGCCGGAGCTGCGCAAGGCCGTCTCGGCGCTGCCCTTCAACCTGCGCCGCACCTTCGAGCTGCACTCGGAGGGGCTGCGCCACGCGGAGATCGGCCGCCGGCTCGGGGCGCCCGTGGGCACGGTGGGCACGTGGCTCTACCACGCGCGGCTGAAGCTGCGTGACCAGCTTCGCGACATGGCCGAGGCCCGTCGGAAGCTGGGGAGCTGATGAACGTCCACTGCCCCCACCTCCCCGCCTTCGTGGACGGGGAGCTGCCCCTCGAACACCACGAGGACTTCCGCGCGCACCTGGCCTCCTGCGAGCCGTGCGGCGTGCGGCTCCATGACCTGCTGCAGGCGGACATCCTCGGACGGCTGGCGCACACGAAGGCGCCGCCGACTCCCGAGGCCACGGGGATTCCCCCAGCCC
>NZ_RAWF01000509.1:0-1930 GCF_003612075.1 Corallococcus sp. CA041A | reverse complement strand
GCCCTCCTGCGCCCCCCGCCGACACGCCCCTCGGATTCCTGACCCGGCGTTCAGCAACGACTGTTCTATTTCTGACCGGCGGGTTAGGAATGCGTCCGCATGCCCCGCCACGCCGACCCCAAAGCCCGCAGCGCGCTCATCGCGTCCGCGCGGGCGGAGTTCGCGAAGCGGGGCGTGAAGGGCGCGCGCATCAGCGACATCACCGCCGCCAGCGGCCTGTCCAAGGGCGCCTTCTACCTGCACTTCCCCTCGAAGGAGGCCCTCTTCGCGGCGCTGGTGCAGGGCTTCCTGGAGGCGCTGGAGGTCCTGGCCACGAAGCGCATGTCCTGCATGGACCGCTTTCGCGCCGACCACAGCGGCCTGCCCGGCCCCGGGGACGTCGCCACGCGCTCGGAGCGCTACCGCGACTTCCTGCGGATGGAGGCCGAGCTCGACGTGGAGATGCTGGAGCTCATGTGGGAGCAGCGTGAGCTCGTCACGGCGCTCATCGTGGGCAGCCAGGGCACCGCCTTCGAGTCCGTCATGTGGGACGTGGTGGACCGCGAGGTGGAGCGCATCGCCGGGGAGTTCCACCACCTGCGCGGCCAGCATCCGGACACCCCGGACGTGGACCCCAGCCTCTTCGGCTCCTTCATCGTGGGCACCTATCTGCTGCTGGCCCGGCGCATGGGGCGGCTGACGCAGAAGCCGGACCTGGCCACCTGGGCCCTGGGCCTCCAACGTCTCATGCACGAAGGCTCGCTGCCCCGCGAGGCCGTGCCCGCGACGCCCGCCGCCATCGCCCGTCCTTCTTCACCGCCTTCCACGCGCCGGCGCCAAGCCCGCGCGGACCACCCGCACCGCCCGCCAAGGAAACGCCCGTGAAACCATCCACGAAGCCCTCCGCCTCCCGCGCCTTCACCGCCCTGGGGATGGCCGCCGCGCTCGCGCTCTCCGGTTGTGACAAGGCGGATGCCGCGTCCGCGCCGCCCGCCACCGCGGCCCCCGGCCAGGACAAGCCGGCGCCGGCCGTGAAGGTCGTCTCCGCGCGCGGCGTGCAGGCCTCGCAGTCGGAGGAGGTGACGGGCACGCTGTACCCCGCCCAGGGCCTCCAGGTCGGCTTCGAGGTGGGCGGCCGCCTGGAGTCGGTGCGCGCCCAGAAGGGCCAGGCCGTGAAGAAGGGCGACACGCTCGCCCAGCTCAACTCCGAAATCGTGGACGCGCAGGTGGCTGGCGCGGAGGCCGCCGTCGCCGCCGCGGAGGCCGGCGCCTCCATCGCGAAGGACGCCGCCGAGCGCACGGAGAAGCTCAGCACCGGCGGTGGCGTCAGCGACCAGCAGCACAAGAACGCCGTGGCCGCCGCCGCGCAGGCCCAGGCGCAGGTGATGGCCGCGAAGGCGCAGCTCGCGCAGGCCCGCGCGGCGCGGCGCCGGCATGACCTGAAGGCGCCCTTCGCGGGCACGCTGATTGAATCCCCGGACCAGACGGGCGCCACGGTGGGGCCGGGCTCGGCCCTCTTCACGCTGGAGCAGCTGGACACGCTCATCTTCCGCACCACCGTGGCGGAAGGGGCGCGCGCGCTGCTCAAGCCCGGCACGAAGGTGCGCGTGGCGGCGCTGGGCAACGGCGCGTCCACCGACGAGGCCGTGGTGCGCACCATCCTGCCCTCCGCGGACCCCACCACCCGCCGCATCCCGGTGGAGATCTCCGTGCCCAACGCGGACGGACGCTTCGTGGCCCACACCCTGGCGCGCGCCATGCTGAAGCTGGGGGAGACGCAGGACGCGCAGCTGCTCCCCACGACGGCGCTGTCCTCCTCCAACGGGGACCACGTCCTGGTCGTCAGTGACGGCTCGCTCCAGCGCGTGGACGTGCAGGTGCTGGAGCGCCGCGAGCGCGAGGTGGTGGTGCGCGCCGCGGCCGCCCTCCAGCCTGTCTCTTATATACATCT
>NZ_RAWF01000508.1:0-2009 GCF_003612075.1 Corallococcus sp. CA041A | reverse complement strand
TATCCCGCCCGCCGCACCCTCGCTCGCGGTGCCACGCCGCGTGCCCTGAAGGTAGGGAGCCAGGCGCGGGATGAAACCCCGCCTCCCCCGGGGATGAGAGAGGCACGGCTTCCTGCACACAGGCGGCGCACGACATGAAAAGGCCCGGCGGGATGCGCGCGGGGCGCTCCGACCGGGCCTTCTCCTGCTTCAGCTCCCGCGCCGCGGGAGGTGGGGCACTACGCCTCCGGCGACTGGACGATGAGCTTCTCCTTGCCGCACACGTCGCACCGCACGTGCACGAACAGGTCGTCGTCGCTCTCCTCGGGCACCTCGCCCTCGGGCACGCCCAGCTCCGCCTTGCCCAGCGCCGGCACCTTGGCCGGGATGTCCTGCGCCTTGAGCGACTGCACGTAGGTCATCTCGCGCTCGTGGCACTCGCGCACTTCCGGGCCGGACAGCCACTGCGGCTCCATGCCCTCCGGCAGCCGGCTGAGCAGCTCCAGGTTGGTCACGGACTCCGCCAGGTACGCCAGGCGGCGCAGCCGCGCCTCTTCCGGCAGGGCCGCGAACACCTGGAAGCCCTCCAGCAGCGTCTGCCGGTCCTCGCCCGTGGCCGCGTTCGCCAGCTCCAGCGACGCGTCCGCCGACTCCAGCGCCTCGTCCCAGTTGTTCTCCGGGTTGAAGCCCGCCTCCAGCAGCGACGAGTACAGCTGCGCGGCCGCCAGCCGGCGACGCACCTCGTGCAGGTGCTCCACCACCTCGTGCGTCAGGCGCAGCTCCAGCAGCGCCCCCGTGGTGCGGGGATCCACGGAGCCCGTGAGGTCGTCCACCTCCACCTCGGTGCGCAGCTCCGCCTTGAGCTGCTTCGCCGCGGCGAAGCGGAACAGGGGCAGCACGCCCACCTCGCGCAGGTACACCGCCGCGACGTTGGCCTCCTTGCCGCCCATGCGCAGCGCCTTCTGCGCGCGCTCCACCGCGCCGGGGTCCGCCGCGGGCTTCTTGTTCTCCAGCCGCGTCTTCACCGCCTCGCGGTACAGGGTCTCCAGGGAGCTGCCCGGCGGCAGCCGCTGCGGCAGCAGCGGACGCAGGCCCGGCACGTCCAGCACCCAGAGCGGGGGCGCGCCCACGCGCTTGAGGGCGCGGAAGAAGAGCGAGCCCGGCGGATCCTGCGGCCGGAACGGGGGCAGCTCGTCCGGGTGCGGGGAAGCCGCGCCGTCCATCGCGCCGCCCAGGTGCGACTGGCCGAGCATCTTCTCGCGCTGCTCACGGGTGAACGCCGTGATGCCCTGGACCGGCGGGGGCGGGGGCGGCGGGGCTTCCTCGCCGTCCAGGCCCGTCACGCGGTCCATGTCCACGTCGTCCATCTCCAGGTCTTCCAGACCCTTGGCGCCCGTGAAGTCACAGCGCAGGAGCTTGAGCTTCTCGAAGACACAGCCTTCCAGGTTGGCGCCCCGGAAGTCGCAGTCCTGGAGGCGGCCCCCGTGGAAGTAGGCGTTGGTGAGGTCCGTGTCCCGGAAGTTCATCTTCGACAGGTCACAGCGCTCCCACTCGGAGCCCACCAGCTCCAGTCCGGAGAGGTCGGCGTTGGCGGAGAACAGCTGCGTGAACGTGGCGCCCGTCTGGCCGGTGGGCGCCTGGCCGGACTTGCGCAGCTTGTTCCATTCGGCGGAACCGTTCTGCAGCAGCTTCTCGATAGTTGGGGCTTTCGGCATGGACCGCGAATTATTCGTGTGGTCTGGTCCAGGCGCCAGCACAAATGATCGAGTACCGAATCGAAGCCGACACAGTCGGGATGCGGCTGGACAAGCACCTGCGCAAGCGGATGCCCAACGTCCCCGTCAGCCACCTCTTCAAGATGATCCGCACCAAGAAGGTGCGAGTGAACGGCAAGCGCGCGCAGCCAGAGCAGTTGCTTGTCGAAGGAGACGTGCTCACCATCCGCGGCACCGAAGAGCAACTCACCCTCGCGGAGCGTCCGAAATCGGACCGTCCGCCTCCCCCGCCACCACCGGTAGACCCCTCCCGGC
>NZ_RAWF01000507.1:0-2130 GCF_003612075.1 Corallococcus sp. CA041A | reverse complement strand
CCCCTGTTCCCCGTGCCGAGCGCCTTGTCCCCACCCTGCGCAACCTGTTCGAGGAGCTGAGCGGCCTGGAGCTGGCCGACGCGGATCCGGGCGCGAGCTTCCTGGAGCTGGGGCTGGACTCGCTGGTGCTCACGCAGGCGGCGCTCGCGGTGCAGAAGCAGTTCGGCGTGAAGGTGACGTTCCGGCAGCTGTTGGAAGAGGTCGCGTCGCTGGGACAGCTCGCCGCGTACCTCGACGGCCGCATGCCGCCCGAGGCCGCGCCCGCCCCGGTGGCCGCCGCGCCGGCCGCGCAGATGACCGCGAACATCCTCGGACAGCCGCAGGCCGCTCCGTCCGCGGGCACCGCGTTCCCGGCGCAGGGGGCTCCGGCTGTCGCTGCCATCCCCGCGCAGTTCGCCTCCGCCGGTGCCGCGTTCCAGGCCCAGGCGATGGCCGCGCCCGCCGGGAGCCTTCAGGCGGTCGTCGCGCAGCAGCTCTGGCTGATGACCCAGCAGCTCGCGCTCCTGTCCGGCCAGCCCGCGCAGGCCGTGGCCCCGCAGGCCTTCGCCCAGGCTCCCGCCGCGCAGCCGCAGGCCCAGCAGGCCCCCGCCGCGCAGCCGCAGGCCGCCCAGCCCGCCGCTCCCGCTCCGGCCGCCGCGGCGGATGAGGCCGACCTCAAGGGCCCGGTGAAGTACGACGTGAAGAAGGCCTTCGGCGCCATCGCGCGCATCAGCCTGGCGCCGAAGGACGCGCTCACGCCCCGCCAGCAGACGTTCCTGGAGGACTTCACCCGCCGCTACAACGCGAAGACGCAGGGCTCCAAGCGCTACGCCCAGGACAACCGGAACCAGCTGTCGGATCCGCGCGTGGTGACGGGCTTCCGCCCGCTGCTCAAGGAGCTCATCTACCCGCTGGCCGTGAACCGCTCCAAGGGCTCCAAGCTCTGGGACATGGACGGTAACGAGTACCTGGACGCGCTCAACGGCTTCGGGTCCGTGCTGTTCGGACACGCGCCGGACTTCATCACCCAGGCCGTGCACAAGCAGGTGGACGACGGCTACGAGCTGGGGCCCATGCACCCGCTGGCCGGCGAGGTCGCGAAGCTCGTCTGTGAATTCACGGGCGCGGACCGCGCGGCGCTCTGTAACACCGGCTCCGAGGCGGTGATGGGCGCGATGCGCATCGCCCGCACCGTCACGGGCCGCAGCACCATCGCCATCTTCAGCGGCAGCTACCACGGCATCTTCGACGAGGTGCTGGTGCGCGGCACCAAGAGCCTGCGCACCGTGCCGGCCGCCCCGGGCATCATGGCGGGCGCGGTGCAGGACGTGCTGGTGCTGGACTACGGCACGCCGGAGTCGCTCGAGATCCTGCGCGCCCGCGCGGACTCGCTGGCCGCCATCATGGTGGAGCCCGTGCAGAGCCGCCGCCCGGACTTCCAGCCGCGCGAGTTCCTGCACCAGCTGCGCGACCTCACCCAGAAGTCCGGCTCCGTCTACATCTTCGACGAGGTCATCACCGGCTTCCGCATGCACCCGGGCGGCGCCCAGTCCATCTTCGGCGTGCAGGCGGACGTGGCCACCTACGGCAAGGTCGTGGGCGGAGGCATGCCCATTGGCGTCATCGCGGGCAAGCGCCCCTTCATGGACGCGCTGGACGGCGGCCACTGGCAGTTCGGCGACGACTCCGTGCCCACGGTGGGCGTGACGTACTTCGCGGGCACGTTCGTGCGTCACCCGCTGGCGCTCGCCGCCGCGAAGGCCGCGCTGGAGCACATGAAGGCCGCGGGCCCGGAGCTGCAGCGCAGCGTGAGCGCCAAGGCGGACACGCTCGCCACCACGCTCAACGCGTTCTTCGACGAGGTGGGCGCTCCGCTGCGCATCAAGCACTTCGGGTCGCTGTGGAAGACGTTCGTCACGGCGGACGCCGCGAACGCGGACCTGCTGTTCTGCCTGCTGCGCGACAAGGGCATCCACATCTGGGATGGCTTCCCGTGCTTCTTCACCACGGCGCACTCGGACGCGGACCTGCAGCGCCTCATCACCGCGTTCCAGGACAGCGTCACGGAGCTGCAGGACGCGGGCTTCCTGCCCGGCACGGCCCGCGCCCAGACGCAGGCCCCCGCCGCCTTCGATTCCAACCAGCCCCCCG
>NZ_RAWF01000506.1:0-2149 GCF_003612075.1 Corallococcus sp. CA041A | reverse complement strand
GCTGCCGGGTGGAGTGTCTCTTCAATCGCTTGAAGCAGAACCGGCGGGTGGCGACGCGCTATGAGAAGCGCGCCGCCAACTACCTGGCGATGGTCCATATCGCCTCCATCCGCCTCTGGCTCTAATTTGCGGACACGCCCTAGTCACACCCGCCGGGCCCACGGGTCGTCACCCAGCAGGCCCGGTAGGAAGGACAGCCAGTCGCGCGTGGTGGCCAGCAGCGTCTCCAACGACACGGCCGCTACGCGCAGCAGCAGTCCGTCCTCGCCCAGGGGGCTGGCGGAGATGACCTCCCGGGCGCGAGGCTTCACCGGCAGGCCCGCCACGCGCGCGGCCAGGGCCTCCCGAGCATCCTTCAACGCGGGCCCTACCAGCAGCACGGACGCCAGCGCGTCGAAGCGGCCCAGCCGCTCCGGCAGCGCGCCGTGCGCGGGGTCCAGCACCCACCGCTCATCCACCAACGCGCGCCCTTCCCGCGCGACGCGCAGGCGCGAGGCGTAGTGCAGGAAGGCCCAGCGCTCGCCCCGGGCGCTCCGCCCCGCCGTCACCACGTCCGCGAGCACCAGCGACGCGCCCGGCGAAAGCGTCACATCCAATGTCTGTGAATAGCGGGCGTCGGTGAAGCAGACGGTGGGGTCCGGCACCCACGCCAGCAGCGCGTCCCGGCCCACGCGCGCGACGAGATCACTGCGGCAACCGTTGGGCGAGCGGTAGACACGGTTCGAGCCCTGCGTCGCGAGCAGCGCCGACGCGCCGTCCGCCACATCCACCTCCAGCCGCAGGTGGTCCCCGTCCACCAGCCCGCCACCGAAGGAGCTGGTATAGGCCCACGCCGCGTGGCCGTGGTTGCGAGGCGTGAGCAGCCGCAAGGGGCTGTGCGCCAGCGCGGTGCGCACCACGGTGCGGGGCCCCGAGCGTTCGAACGCGAGCCTCGCGACGCCCGCGCGCTCCGGGCCGGGAAGAGCGGCAATCACCCTCCCCTTCTAGCACGTGAGCCGCACCGGAAAGCCGTGCACCGGTCCTGCGTAGCGTTTCGCGCTACAGCCCCCCTCCCTCGCGACAGACGTGGAGGCTCGCTGGCACGCAACCTGCTCTTGGGGCGGCCCGCCAATCCTGACATCGCGTGTCAGATATGGCGGAACCTTCTTCCCAAGGCACAGCACCATGCACCGTCGTTCCCCCCGAGCCTCCTGGCGTCGCGCCCTGACCCTCTCCTCGTTCGCCGTGGGTTGCCTGTTCGTGGCCGCGCCCGTCCACGCCGCTGAAACGCGCGAGATGCCTGCCACCATCGTCAACGTGTCCATGCAGGACGGCGAGCTGACCGCGCGCATCCGCTGGTCCGCGGAGTCGAAGTCCCTGCCCGGGGAGGTGGAGGTCCTGTCCTATGACGGCACGGAGAAGCTCACCGCGGGCGAGCGGCTTTCGCCCAAGGCCGGCGAGGAGGTGGAGGTGAAGCTGTCCGGCGCGGTGCAGGAGCCGTGGGAGACGGGCTGGGCGCAGCGGCTCGTCGTGCGGGAGGCGCAGGGCCGGGAGCTGGCCAGCCAGCCCTATGACGTCAGCCTCGCCTGCGAGGACGAGAAGACCTGCCAGCTGACGGCCGCGCCGGGCATCTCCGCCAGCCGCGAGGTCCTGCACGTGAGCAACGCCCTGCAGAAGACCCTCGGCGCCATCGAGAAGGAGATGGGGACGAAGCAGTTCGACCTGGTGCGCGAGGTGGCCCGGCGTGAGCCCTCGCTGTACGGCGAGGCCCTGAGCTACGCCCACGGCCTGATCAAGATCGGCCCCGCCGAGGGTTGCCAGTGCTCCTGGGAGGCGTCCTACTCGCGCACCAACTCCTCGGGAACGAGCCTGGGCGCGGCGCACAACCTGTACTCGCGCCCCCTGTCCCAGAACAAGCCCTCCAACGCCCGCCTGACCACGCAGGGCAGCAGCCGCGTCACCCTGACCCTCCACTGCACGTCGCTGGCCTCCATCCTCACGCAGGAGTTCGGCATCCGGCAGCCCGGAGGGCTGGTGAAGCCCGTGCGCATGCTCCAGCCCGTCTACAGCACCTGCGCCGGGACGTGCAGCGGCCGGTTCAGCCACTTCGGCCGCATCACCGGCAAAACGACCGCGCAGAGCACCACCCCCTTCCCCCCGCCCACCATCC
>NZ_RAWF01000505.1:0-2179 GCF_003612075.1 Corallococcus sp. CA041A | reverse complement strand
CATCCGGGCCGTGGCCGCGGTCCCCGGCGCCTCGGCCCGGATGGACTCCCCGGCCGCTGCCGCCGCGCCCGCGCTGGAGATGGTGACGGATGCCGCGCTGGGGCTGACCATCGACGAGCCGCCCCGGACGGGGCCGGTGATTGGCATCGACCTGGGGACGACGAACTCGTGCGCCGCGTTCGTGCGCGGCAACAAGCCCGGGGTGTTGCCCAGCCGCGAGGGCCACAACACGGTGCCCTCCATCCTCGCGTTCAACCAGCGCGGCAAGCTGGTGGTGGGCCACCCCGCGAAGGGGCAGATGCTCACCAACCCGCGCCAGACGGTGTACGGCGCCAAGCGGCTGGTGGGCCGGCCGTACGCGTCGCCCATCGTGGGGCAGATCAAGGGCCGCTTTCACTACGAGATCGCCGCGGGCCAGGCCGGCGAGGCGGCGGTGCGGCTGGGTGACCGCATCTATTCGCTCCAGCAGATCTCCGCGCTGATCCTCCGCGAAGTGCGTGAGGTGGCGCAGAACCAGCTGGGCCAGATCATCTCGCGAGCGGTCATCACGGTGCCCGCCTACTACAACGACAACCAGCGGCACGCGGTGCGCGAGGCGGGCAAGCTCGCGGGCCTGTACGTGGAGCGCATCCTCAACGAGCCCACGGCGGCGGCGCTGGCGTACGGCTACGGCAAGAAGCTCAACCAGCGCGTGCTGGTGTACGACCTGGGTGGCGGCACGTTCGACGCGTCGGTGCTGGAGCTGCACGACACCGTCTACGAGGTGATCTCCACCGGCGGCGACACGTTCCTGGGCGGCATCGACTTCGACAACGCCATCGTGGAGTACCTCCTGGAGGAGTTCCAGCGGCAGACGGGCCGCGCCTTCCAGGGGGACCGGGTGGCCCTGCAGCGCATCAACGACGCGGCGGAGCGGGCGAAGTGCGCCCTGTCCGAGCGCTCCGAGATGCGGGTGCACGTGGCCTTCATCACGATGATCGACAACAAGCCGTACGACCTGGACGTCACGCTCACGCGGCAGAAGTTGATCGCCCTGACGGAGGGGCTGGTGGACCGCACGGTCCAGGTCTGCGAGGAGGTTCTCCAGGCCAAGGGGCTGAAGCCCACGGACATCGACGAGGTGATCCTCGTCGGTGGGCAGAGCCGCTTCCCGCTGGTGCACGAGAAGATCACGAAGTTCTTCGGCCGGCCGCCCAGCAAGGGCGTGCACCCGGACGAGGCCGTGGCGCTGGGCGCGGCGCTCCTGGCGCACAGCCTGGGACAGATGGAAGGCGTGGTGCTCATCGACGTGCTGCCCATGGCCATTGGCGTGGGGCTGCCGGGTGGGCGCTTCAAGCCGGTGCTGGAGCGCAACGTGTCGCTGCCGGCGGCCAAGAGCTACACGCTCTCCACGCACCGGGACGGACAGACGGAGCTGGAGCTCACCGTCTTCCAGGGCGACTCCGACCGCGCGCAGGACAATGAATACCTGGGCACGCTGCGGCTCGCGGGCCTGCCGAAGAAGCCTCGCGGCGCGGTGCAGGTGTCGGTGACGTTCGAGGTGAACAACGAATCGCTGCTCAAGGTGACCGCGAAGGAAGGCACCACGGGGCGCGAGGTCGTCAGCACGTTCACTACCCGTGATACGCCGGAGTCGGTGAAGGCTCGGCTGGCGCAGGAGGAGCCCGCTCCGGCGCCGGTGCCTCCGGTCGTGACACCGGGAAACGCGGCTCCGGCGGCGCGCAAGGTGGCGGCGGCTCCGCCCGTTGTTCAGGAGGCGGCGCCGGACGTCGCTATCGTGTCAAAGCAGAAAGGTTTCATGGGGTGGTTGAAGGGGCTGTTCGGCCGCGCCTGAGGGCAAGGCCTCCCGTGATTCATTACCGGGGGTGTCTACGGGATTGAGCAGTCGGGCTGCTATGAAGTGTCGAAATTTTTCGACACTTGGACGGCCCCCCCGTGACCGACCTCTCTCAATGCCTTCCTGGCGTACTGCTGAAGCTTGCCCAAAATCCGTCCGCCCGGGCGCCCCTCTACACATTCCTGGGTGATGACGGTGAAGAGACCGTGTGGAGTGCGTCCGACCTGGACGTGCGAGCACGGCGGATTGCCTCCGCGCTGCGAGAGCGAGGCGCGCAAGGCGAGCGCGTGCTGCTGCTGTACCCGCCGGGGCTGGACTACATCGCGGGCTTCTTCGGCTGCT
>NZ_RAWF01000504.1:0-2184 GCF_003612075.1 Corallococcus sp. CA041A | reverse complement strand
CTCCGGGGGCGGAGGCGGCGGCTCAGGCGCGGCGGCGGGCGCGAGCAGCGCGGCCAGCTCCGGGATGTCCGAACCGCGCTTCCAGTCCGGCATGCCCTGGCGCCAGAAGAAGCTGCGCGCACTGATGGTGCCCGCGGCCATCCACTCGGCCACGGCCGACTCGTCCAGCGGGCCCTCCTGCTTGTTGCGCACCATCACGAACCACGGTGCCCCGGCCGTCTGGCGGGGAGGCGCGGTGCGCGTGGGCTCATCGTCCCAGGGCGTCTGGGGGGCCGACGCAGGAGGTTTGGCCAGCGGAGCAGGAACTGCCGCGGCGGACACCGGTGCCGGAGCGGGGGCTGGCGCGGCGGCGGCGCCACCGCCACCCGCCAGCGAACGCTCCTGGGCCCGGATGCGCTCCACGTCGGCGAGCGACACCACGCGGGTGCTCTCCTCCTCGGCGGGCCCTTCCACGGTGACAACGTTCTGGCAGTTCTTGCAGCGGACCTTGACCGTCTTGCCGCGGACCTTCTCGTCCGCAATGGAGTACCGCTTCTGGCAATTGTCGCAGGTGAAGTTCAAAGGGGGCGTCCGGCTCTCGGGGGAAACCGGCGGGGATGCTACCGCCAGAAATCTCCCGCGCAAACACACGGTTGACTCTGTTCTTCGGCCCATCTATTCAGCCGCCCTCGGTTTCACTCCAGGCTTCTACGAGGGTGGCGCATGCCGGCGAAGGATCTCGGGACCAAGCACTCGTGCTTCAAGTGCGGGACGAAGTTCTACGACATGAAGAAGCCGGACCCCATCTGCCCCAAGTGCGGGGCGGATCAGCGGGAAAACGTGGTCGCCAAGCCCACCGAGGGCCGGCGTGGCCGTCTGGCGGCAGCTCCGAAGGTCATCGAGCCCGAGCCCGAGGAGACGCCCGCGGCCGAGGAGGACGAGGAGAACCTCGATTCCTTCAGCGATGACGAGGAGTCCGAGTCCACCACCGAGGCCGCTGACGACGACGAGCTGTAAGGTCGCCCTCACGCCTGCATCATCAGGGGTCCCCCGAGCTGTTCGGGCGGGCCCCGTTGTCGTTTCCTGGCCCTGAGGCCACCGACCCGGAAACGGCCTGACCGGAGACGGGGTCCCTCCCCAGGGGCCCACACCGCTCCGGGGTGTCATTTCTCAGGTGCCGCCCAGGCGCTTCAGCTGCCGCTCAGGCGCTTCAGCTGCCGCTCAGCCGCTCATGAGAGGACGCCAGCGACAGCTCGGTGAGCGCGCTCTCGATCTTCTCGTAGAGGTTGGGCCCCATCTCCTGCATGCCCACCGGCCGGGCGTCCTTGCGGCGCGCCCCCATGGGCAGGCGCTCCACCTCCACGGCTACCGTGGATTGCTTCCTGGTCTGATGCATCGCGACTCCCCCTCAGGCGGAAGTGTTGGCTTCCGAGAAAGCAATTTTGCCACCAAGACAGAAGTCTGAACAAGGGGCGTGCTTCCCGGCACTTATACGGAACCCCTGGCCCACGATTTCGTTGCCTCGGGGCCAGACGCGACAACCCTGTCAGGGGCGCCCTATTTCCCCGAGCCGGCCTGACGCAGTGCTTCCACCCCCCAGCTCTGATCGACCTGGACGGTCTCCCCCGCGCGGACGGTGACGGTCCGGGACGCTTCGGGGAGCCGGTCGTGCCAGAAGACGAGCGTGTGGGCCCCTTCCGGGACGCGCATCCGGAAGCGTCCGTCCGGAGTGGTGGTGGTGAAGTACGGGTGGTTGAAGGTGCGGACCACCGCGCGCATCCAGGGGTGCACGTCGCAGCGCACCTGGACGGTGCCCGGTTCGGCGGGCAGGGGGCGGCGCAGGGTCATGCCCTCCAGGGGCATGGCCACGTTGAAGACAGAACGGTTCGTCCCGGACTGGGCGCGCACGTTGTGCACCAGCGGGTCGGAGTTGCGCAGCAGCAGCTCGCCGCCGGCCTTCGCCGCGAGCGCGGGCGGTTCGTAGTGACACTGCCTCTGGTCCAGCACGGGCTGCGGCGCGGGCGTCTCCGGTTCAGCGAGCGCGGCGCCGTCCTGGAGCGACACCACGGCGTGGGCCAGGGCCCCTTCGCCTCCCACCACGAGCGAGCGGTCCTCCGCCTGGTCGCCACACACGCTGGCGACGGTGGCGGTGGTCGGCGCGCTGGGGGCCTGGGGAGGCGTCCCGGTCAGCACCACCCTCCCCTC
>NZ_RAWF01000503.1:0-2191 GCF_003612075.1 Corallococcus sp. CA041A | reverse complement strand
GCCGCTGCCCGCCCCGCCGCCGTCGCCGCTCCGGTGACGCCGGCCGCCGCCCCGGGCCCGTCCGCCGCGGATCTGGCGGAGCTGCGCAACCTGCGCGCGAAGGTGGCGGAGCTGCAGAGCGCGCTGGAGGACTCGCGCGCGGAGACGACGCAGGTCGAGGACCGCGTGCAGTCGCTGGAGTCCGAGCTCCAGGCGAAGGCCACGGAGCTGGAGGCGTCCCGCTCCACCTCCGGCAAGAGCGACAAGGACACGTTCGCGCTGCGTGACACCGTCAACAAGCGCGACAAGGAGATCCTGCGGCTCAAGTCGGAGCTGAACCAGAAGGACCAGGAGATCATCGAGCTGAAGGATCAGCACCTGGAGCTGGAGCAGAAGGCCTCCACCTCCGACGAGGAGCTGAACCGCCGCGACGCGCAGATCAAGACGCTCACCACGCGCACCGAGCAGCTCACCACGGAGCGCAAGCGCGTGGATCAGCAGCTGGCCACCGCGAAGGAGGAGGCGCGCGGCGCCACCGCGAAGCTGGGCACGCTCCAGGCGGAGCTGGATCAGCACCAGGCCCAGGCCCAGGAGATGGTGGCCGAGGCGGACAGCCTGCGAGCCCAGATGGCCCAGCAGGACGCGGACCTCCAGGCGGCGCGCGACGAGGCCGAAGGGCTGCGCTCGCAGGTGGAGGCGGCGCAGGGCGAGCTGGAAGGTCTGCGCGGCGAGCTGGACGGCCTGCGTGGCGAGCTGGACGGCCTGCGCGGCCAACTGGAGCAGTCCCAGGCGGACCTCTCCAACCAGAGCGCCCAGGCGGCCGCGGAGGCGGACGGCCTGCGCGCGCGCATCACCGAGCTGGAGCAGGCGGCGGTGCGCAACGAGGAGCGCGTGACGAAGCTCTACGCGCGCATCAAGGGCGACGAGAAGCTGCGCGAGAAGACGAAGAAGGCGCTGGCCATCGCGCAGCAGCTGCTGGACGAGCCGGGCACCGCCGTGGGCGACGACGCCGACGAGGAAGCCGCGGCCTGAAGCACCGCGGTACCGCCTGACGAAACCGGGGGAAGGCGCGGGCTTGTGTGCCGCCCTCCCCCACTCCACGCCCCGGTTACTTGCTGGGCTGCTTCGGGGTCGTCTTCTTCTCGTGCAGCTTCTTGGCGAAGGACTGCACGGCGGCGGGCACGTTCTTGTCGCGGGACAGGTCCTTCAGCTCCGCGTCGCGCAGCGTGTTGAGGAACTTCATGGTGACGGTGAGCGGCACCTTGGGGTTCTTCACCAGCGCGAGCTTCACCTTCTGCATCTTCGTCCACTCGCGGTTGTTGTAGATGACGCGCAGCACGTCGTCGTTGACGGCGCGGTTCGCGGCGCACGCGAGCACCTCGCCGTCGGTGATGCGAGGGCTGCGGATGACGGCCACGCAGACGAGCTTGTTGGTGTCGCGGATGAGGGCGGAGCGGGCCTCCTTGTTGCCCAGCGTGCCCAGCTTGATCTTCTCCGCGATGGACATCTTCATGATGCGCTGGGCGAGCGTCATGCGCTTGCCCTCCTCCATGGGAGCGGCGTCCTCGGCCTGCGCCTCCGTGCCCAGCTCCTGGAGCACCTCCTCCGCGGTGGGGCCCGGATCCGGCGGCGCGGCGGCGGCCTGCGGGCCGTAGATGCGCACGCGCGCGGCCTGCATCGCGGGCACGTCCGCCAGCACCAGGCCGCTGCGGACCGCGAAGTCGCAGATGCTGTCCACCAGTGACACCGGGACGCCGGGGTTGGCGCACAGGCCGCGGATGATGCCCTCGTTGCGCAGCAGGCGCAGCTGGTTCTGGGAGATGATCTCCGCCACCTTCGGGCTGCACGTGCCGGCCACGCTGGCCACGGCGTCGTCCGGCGTCTCCGAGTTGAGGACGAGCATCTCCGCGTAGGCTTCCTTGTCCTTGAGCAGGCCCAGGAAGTAGCCCAGCACGGGCGGCTGCACGCCCTCGTCGCGCAGCGCGGATCCGAGGATGCGGTCCGGCAGGCCGGAGGACGTCTTGGCGGCCGTCTCGCGCACGCCCGCGTCCGGGTCGAACGTGAGCATGTAGAGGGCGCCCAGCATGTCCGCAGGATTGAGCGGCACCAGGGACTTGGCCGCCATCATCCGCAGGGGCACGGGGGCGTTGGGGTCCACGTGCTTGCGCAGGTTGGGCGGCAGGAACTCCGCGTTGAAGGGGCAGCCCGGGGG
>NZ_RAWF01000502.1:0-2262 GCF_003612075.1 Corallococcus sp. CA041A | reverse complement strand
GACGAACGCCGTGACGGGGGCCGCCGTCGTTGGCGCGCGGGTGCACCTGGATGGAGTTCCCGAGGACGCACAAGCGTGGACGGAGTGGGTGGACGTATCAGCCGCCGAGGGAGGGGTGCGCACGGCGGTGGATGGCACCTTCACCCTGACGCAGGTGGGGGAGCTCCCCGGGACTCTGCTCGTGACGCATCCCCGATTCGTGCAGGCGCGCGTGCCCCTTACCGAGCAGGGCGTCTCCGTGCGGCTCGAGCCCGGGGCCACGGTGCGGGGCACGGTTCGTGACGTGCATACCCGCTTGCTCCGGATTGTCCTGTCCCGCCAGGGAGAACCCTTCGCGGATGACATCCGCCTGGAGGGAGAGCACTTCTCACGCTCGGACATCCCCGCGGGCACCTATGAAGTCTCCGTCGAAGCCTCCAGTGACAGGGCGCCCCCGTTCGAAATCAAGTCACAGACCGTCACGCTCCCGCCGGGAGGGACAGCGACGTTGAGCTTCATGAACATGAAGCGGGTGACGCTGCGCCTTCGTGCCCCCATCAACCTGGGGCACCTCGAGACAGCGCTGGTTCCGGGGAAGGTGCCCATGCCGAGAAGTGAAGCCGAACGGCAGAGCATCCTCATGGACGCCGACCCCATCCACGAAGGTGACGAGCGCACCTGGGTCTTCAAGTCCCTGAAGAGCGGGACCTATACCTTCTTCGTCTTCGAGCCGAGGGGCAGCGTCGTCCGGACGTTGCGCCAGGAGGTGACGTTGCCGGACCGGGGCGAGGTTGCCCGCGCACTGGAGATGAACTGGGTGGACGTGCCAGTGATCGAGGCGGACGAGGGTGCGCTCGGTACCGGGACGCCCCGACGCTGAATGACACCCCGCACAGCCCGGGCGGCCCGCGCAGCGGACCATGCGCACGCGGGCGGAGTTCGTCTTGACGCCCTGCCCGAATCAGGAGACGAACCGGGCCCATGCCCTACACTCCCATCGTCGCCACGCTGGGCTACGTGATGTCGCCGGACGGCCAGCAGGTGCTGCTCATCCACCGGAACGCGCGCCCGGAGGATGCCCATTACGGCAAGTACAACGGCCTGGGCGGCAAGATGGACCGCGACGAGGACATCGCCGCGTGCATGCGCCGCGAGATTCGCGAGGAGGCCGGCATCGAGTGCACGCGCATGGTCCTGCGCGGCACCCTATCCTGGCCCGGCTTCGGCAAGCACGGCGAGGACTGGCTGGGCTTCATCTTCCGCATCGACGCCTTCGAGGGCACGCCCCTGGAGAAGAACCCCGAGGGTTCCCTGTCCTGGGTCCCCGTGTCCTCCATCCTGTCCCTGTCGCTGTGGGATGGAGACCGGCACTTCCTGCCGCTCGTGTTCGACGAAGACCCGCGCCCCTTCCACGGCGTCATGCCCTACGAGGGCGGTCGCGCGGTGAGCTGGTCCTTCACCCGGCTGTAGGGCTCCCTCCGGGCGTCCTCCGACCAACGCTCACGGCCGTTTTCCAACCAGCGCTCCGGCCTGGACCGCTAGAACCTCCGCCTCACACTTGGGACTCACGTGAAGGAGCGCGGCGCATGGACCTCATCGGACAGCTCTCGCAGCAGCTTGGAGTGGATGGCACGCAGGCACAGGGGCTCGCGGGTTCGCTCCTGAAGCTGGTGCAGGGCTCGGTGCAGGAGAAGGTGGGCCCGGACGCGGCCCGGCAGATGGACCAGGCCATCCCGGAGATGCAGGGCTGGCAGCAGCAGGCGCAGGCCCCGGCGGCTGACGGCGGCGGCCTCATGGGCGCCCTCGGCGGCATGCTCGGCGGTGGTGGCGGTGGCGGCGGCGGCGGCATCATGGGCGCCCTGGGTGGCGCGGCGGCCCACGCGGGAGAGATCGCCGGCGTGGTGACCATCCTCCAGCGGTTCAACCTGGACACGAGCAAGGCCACCCTGGTCGCGCCCCTGCTCCTCAACTTCCTCAAGTCGCGCCTGGACCCGGGCCTGGTGGGGAAGATCATCGCCGTGATGCCCCTGCTCGCGGGCGGCGCCGGTGGCGGCAGCGGCCCCCAGGGCGGCGGCGGACTGGGCGGAATGCTCGGCGGCATCCTGGGGAAATAGGAGCGCCGCAGCTCCTGCAAGGGCCTGTCACTCCAGGGGGTTGGGGGAAACGTCGTGCGGGAATGCAAAACAATTCCGCTCGCGGTGACTTGAAGGGGAACGGCGGGCTCCCACCCGCCAGGAGCCCCGGTCATGACCTTCTTGTCCCGCATGCAGCCCTCCCCCGCTC
>NZ_RAWF01000501.1:0-2263 GCF_003612075.1 Corallococcus sp. CA041A | reverse complement strand
GGGCCACCCCCAGCGGTGGCGCCCGCCGCGCCTCCCGCCGTCACCACGGAGCCCGTCACGCTGGCGGTCGAGGATGAGATGAAGTGGACGATGCCACCGCCACCGCCACCGCCACCGCCTTTACCCGAGCCGCCGTTGCCGTCGTAACCGTTCGCGCCGTTGCCACCCTGTACGCGGATGGTGCCACCCAGCGTGATGCTTCCCTTCGCCGCGACCAGCACGATGCCGCCTCCGCCGCCGCCCGTGCCCACGACGGATTGGGTGCCAGTCCCCGTGTTTACGCCGCTCACCCCGCTCGCGTTGACGTTCGCCCCCGTGACGATGCGGATGTTGCCCCGCGCAGCCAGCAACAACGAGCCGCCACCCGCGCCTCCGTTGGCGCTCGGGCCCACGAAGATGCGCGCGCCAGCTCCGCCCGACGCAAACTGCACCCGGCGCACCTGGGCGGCCTGGAACGACGTCAGCCCCGCGCCACCGTTGTAGTTGGTCGCCGCCGTCCGCGCGATGCCCGTGGGCGCCTCACCATTGCCCAGGTCCTCCGCGCCGGCCTGCACGGTCACGGTGCCGCTCACCGTGATGTCGCCGGAGGAGCGCAGCACGCTGCCGCTGGGGAGGATGAGCGTTCCGGCGATGTTGATGCTGCTGAACTGGAGGTTGAAGCCCGCGGGCAGCGAAGCCACACCCGCCGCGGTGGAGAGGTCCACCGTCTGGCCCACGCCCACGTTGAACGCCCCCGCCGAGCCGTCGCCGTAGAGCCCCTGCGTGCCCGACGGTCCCTGTGGTCCCTGAGCCCCCGAGGCACCCGTGGGGCCCGCGGGTCCGGTCGCACCAGCGGGGCCCGTCGCACCAGCGGGGCCGACCGCGCCGGTCGCTCCCGTGGGCCCTGCCGCGCCCGTGTCACCCTTCGCGCCAGCAGGGCCGGTCGCACCAGCGGGGCCGACCGCGCCGGTCGCTCCCGTGGGCCCCGCCGCGCCCGTGTCACCCTTCGCGCCAGCGGGGCCGGTCGCACCAGCGGGTCCAATCGCTCCGGTCGCTCCCGTGGGGCCTGCCGCGCCCGTGGCGCCCGTGTCACCCTTCGCGCCAGCAGGGCCCGTCGAGCCAGCGGGGCCGACCGCGCCGGTCGCTCCCGTGGGCCCTGCCGCGCCCGTGGCGCCCGTGTCACCCTTCGCGCCAGCAGGGCCGATCGCTCCCGTGGCCCCCGTCGGACCTGCCGCGCCCGTGTCGCCCTTCGCTCCCGTCGGACCCGAGGGACCGACGTCGCCCGTGTCGCCCTTCGCGCCCACGTCACCCTTCGCGCCCGTGGGGCCCGTGTCGCCCTTCGCTCCGGCCGGCCCCGTGGGGCCCGCGGCACCCTGCGGACCCATGGGCCCCATCAGGCCAATGGGCCCCTGGGGTCCCATCGCGCCCGCCGGTCCCTGCACGCCCTGCTGCCCTTGCGGACCGGGCTCGCCGGGGGCACCCGACAGGCCCTGCGGACCCTCGGGACCCAGCAGGCCGGGTTCACCCGTGGCGCCCTTCTCACCTCGCGGGCCGGCCTGCCCCTGGGGACCCGTCGCGCCCGCAGGCCCCGGAGGCCCTTCCGGTCCCGCCGGCCCATCGCCCGTCTCTCCCGTGCAGGCGGACACCATCAACGTCGCGCAGAGCGACAGCGCACCAAAACGCGAGAACACCCCACGGAGGGGAACGAAGGCTCGAAGCGACATGGATCAGGTCCTCCCCAACGAAATTCAGCGCGGCGACCTGCGGCGTAGGAACCGGGGCCGTCACCGACCGTGAAGCTTCGCACACGCTGGGTTGGTTTGCCTGTTGACGCGCCGCGCTCTTTTATCGAGGGACCGCCCATGGTCTGTTCGCTGGCCCACACTCGACGTCACACCAGGGGGCACCATGTCCACGCCGTACATCGGGCAGATCATCATGTTTGGAGGCGACTTCGCGCCGAAGGGTTGGCTCCTCTGCGACGGCACGTTGCTGTCCATCGCGCAGAACCAGGCGCTCTTCGCCATCCTGGGGACGACCTACGGCGGCAATGGCACGACGACGTTCGCGCTGCCGGACCTGCGCGGCCGCTTCCCCATGCAGCCCGGCCAGGGCCCCGGGCTCACGCCGCACTCGCTGGGCGAGAGCTCCGGACAGCAGTCGGTGACGCTCATCTCCCCCCAGATGCCCGCGCACACCCACCCGCTGATGGCGAGCATGCAGGAGGGCAACACGGAGAGCCCGCAGGGCGCGTACCTCGCGGCCGTCCCCCCCACCACCACCC
>NZ_RAWF01000500.1:0-2341 GCF_003612075.1 Corallococcus sp. CA041A | reverse complement strand
CCCCTAATCATTTCAAGAAGGCGCCCCCCTGCCGGAGCGCCAGGGCCCGGATTCCGGCCTCTTCGCTCCACCCCGGTTCCCCCCGGCGGGCCACGGCCTCGAAGGCCTCCGCCGCCTGGAGCGGAAGTCCCATGGCGCGAAGCACCAGCGCCCGGTTCCACAGGGCCTGGGGATGGTCCGGTGCTTGACGCAACACGCCTTCGAGCAGCCCCAGGGCGCCCCGCGAATCCCCCGCCGCCATCGCCACCACGGCCCGGTCGCTGTCCCGGTCCAGCGAGGGGGCGCTGCGAGACAGGAAGTCCGACGCCTGACGCAATTCGCCACGCACCAGGTAGGCCGCCGCGATGCCGTGCAGGTCTCCCCGCTCCTCCAGCGCCGCCAGGGTCCGCAGGGGCACCGGCGGTTCGGTCGCGAGCGCCGCTCCGCCCCCCGCCCCCGTCCGGACGGGAACATAGGGGAGGTAGCGGTCCGCGGCCGGGTACGCGATGCGTGCCTCCAGCTCCCGCGCGGCCGCATCCGCCCGCCACGCGTCCTTCGGCCGGAAGCCGTCCCCCGTCATGACCGCGGTAAGCGCACCCAGTCCCATGGCCAGCACCGCCCCCATCGCATGCCGCCATCTGCCGCGCGGCAACGCGAAGCGGAACGGACCTCGGAGGGGAGCAGGTGGTGGTGGCGCGTCGTTGTGGGCCACCGCGCCACACAGGGCCTGGACGCTGAGCATCTCCAACTGCATCGCATCATGCAGCCCGCTGGCGCACGCGCGGCAGAGGGCCAGATGGAGCCGGAAGTGCTCCTCGTCCCCCGATTCCAGCTCCCCATCCAGGAACCGGTAGAGCTTCTTGCACCAGAGATCCATCACGCGTCAGGGCCTGGAGTCGCGAGGCCGCCTCCCGTCCCTTGCGAAACGCGAGCGGAAGCAATCCTTGGTGGATTCCGCTAACAGCGTTCGCCGCTGGCTCCCCCGCCTGCCCCCCAGGGAGGAGCAGGCGGCGAGTGCCCGCGTCTTCAGCGGCGCGTGCGGGGGCGCAGCAGCGTCGCACCGGAGCGGCTGGTGCGCGGGCACGGGAGGCGCGGCGCGCTGACGGCCTCCACCGCCTCCGTCGTCGCGAACCAGGGGCAGCAGTTGGCGCACCCCGGGCAGCGGCGGCGGAAGCGGCGGGCGCCCTGGTGCCAGGCCCGGCCTTCGCGCTCCGGGGGCGGGGGCGTGGCGAGCACGTCCCCGGGCCAGTTCTCCGGCACGTCGTCCCAGTCGGCCCCGGGCACCGTCTCGCGGGCCTGGCGGGCGGACACCCAGCGCTCGCTCTCCGCGGGGTCCTCCAGCGCGAGCCTCGCGAGCATCTCCAGTTGCAGCAGGTCGTGGAAGCGGCGGGCGCAGACGTCGCAGGTGGCCAGGTGGCCCCGGACGCGGCGCTGGTCCTCGGCGGACAGGCTCCCGTCCAGGAAGGGCTGGAGGTCCTCACACGCGGTGCTCATCGTTCCCTCTCCTGGCGGCGGCGTTCCGCGGTGTCGTGGAGCATGGCCTTGAGGCGGCGGCGGGCGTGGAAGAGCCACGTGCCCACCGTTCCCGCGCTGGGGGTGTTCATCCGCCGGGCGATCTCCGCATGGCGCAGGCCCCGCGCATGCAGTTCGAACGCCTGGCGCAGCTTCTCGTTGAGCCGCGCCACGGCCTGGCGCAGCTCGTCCTCCGTGACGCACTCCCACTGCTCGGGCTCCGGCGCGTCCTCCGGGTCCTCGAAGAGCATGTGGACGTTGTGCAGGTCCACCCGGCGGTCCGTCTCCGCGCCCTGGCGGCGGCACTGGTCCAGGAACCGGTTATGCAGCACGCGCACCAGCCACGCACGGCGCGCGGGCTCCGGCCAACGCTTGAGCCGCTCCCACTGCAGGAGCGCGCGCAAGAGCACGTCCTGCACCAGGTCGTCGCAATCACTGGCACTCTTGCCGCAGACATTGCGCGCGATGGCGACCAGCACCGGCTGATGGCGGATCGCGAACGCGGCGAATTCCCCTCCAGAGCCCTCCCGGACTGGCGGCTCCTCCCTCCCTGGCACCATGCGACCGCCTCCCTTCCCTCCAGAGAACGCCGAGGGCCGGATTCTTTTTTTCTCACGGATGCGACAAACGCTGTCGCGCTTCTTCCCGAGTCACGGCGGCCAGTACGGCTGAAACACTTCAAGCAGACGCCAATTCCTTGCATGGAATAGACAGACATCCAGGCACTCCCCGGTTCAATGTCTCTCCATGGGTGTGACTTGCCTCCGGGTGGCGCGTGCCGGACCCGGCGTGAAAAACGGGGTGAAATAGGGGCGTCCAGCATGCCCCAGCGGCTTTCTGGGGGCTGGAG
>NZ_RAWF01000004.1:0-89850 GCF_003612075.1 Corallococcus sp. CA041A | reverse complement strand
CCCTCGAAGCGTCCGCAGCCCCGGCGTCCGTGCGCTTCCAGGGGCTGTGGCTCTTCTCGCCCCGGGCGGACCTGAGCATCCTCGTGCTGCCCACGCTGCTGCTGCTCACCTCCGTGTGGCTCGCGAGCCTCACCGGAGAGGGCTCGCAGGGGTTCGCCCAGTCCATTGGCCGGTGGACGTCGCAGTACGTCTTCCTCAACGGCACGCACGTCATCCTCACCTTCCTGTTGGTGGGCACCCGGCGCGAATTGCTGCACACCACGCCCCACCAATCCCGGCTGCTCGTGGGCGGCGCTACGGTGGTGTTCGCGCTCACCTTCGCGCTGCTCTGGTACGGGGACACGTACGCGCCGCTGCTCGCGCTGCTGCTGGGCGCGGGCATCCACGTCCTCGCGGCGCACCACACGCTGTCGCAGGTGAAGGGGCTCTGGGCGCTGCACGGCCTCCGGGCCCGCGCCGCGGGTGCCCCGCCCCTGTCCGAGTCCGAGCGCGCGCTCCAGCGCCAGTTCGTCCCCGTCGCGCTGACCTTGATGATGCTCCGCTCGCTGGCCCTGCCCGTCACCAGCGCCCTGGGCTCGCGGCCGATGATCAACATCGGCCAGGCGGAAGCAGGCTCGCTGCCGCACGGCCTCACCTGGGTGCTGCTCGCGGTCTGGGGCGTCTTCGCCGCGAAGCTGCTGCTCGCGCTGCGCGGGCCTCCCGGACAGAGCGGGCCCCGGCGCGTGTACCTCCTGGCGCACGTGGCGGTGGTGGCGGTGTACCTCGTGTGGCCGCTGTGGGGCGCCATCCTGAGCGCGGGCATCCACGGCCTGGAGTACTTCTTCCTCACCGGCCGCATGCTCCAGCCCACGCCAGGGGAGACCACGACCCGCCTGCGCGGCCCGCGCGTGTGGGCGGCGATGCTGGCCGTGATGGCCCCCATCATCCTGGTGGGCGTGGTCAACAGCCCCTTCGTCACCCTGGCGGACGGCGTCACCCAGGGCGCGGCGACGGCCTTCTTCCTGAGGCAGCAGCCCCTGTGGTCGCTGGGGGTCCTCGCCACCAACGCGGTGGTGCTGGCGCACTACTTCGCGGACGCGTTCCTCTACCGCTTCCGCATCCCCCGCGTGCGCGAGGTGACGCTCCCCCGCCTGGGCCTGGGCTGAAACCGGGGCCTGGCCGCTCGCCCTCCAGGCCCGCTCAAGTCGCACCTTTCCCTGGCGCGCCCGGGAGGGTAAGCACCAGGGCGTGAAGAACCTGGCCGTCGAGAACCTCCCGCCGTCGTCCCCTGAAACTGACCCGGCCCCGCCCTCCGATGTCTCCGTCGAGGACGTGCGCCGCGCCACGGCGCTGCTCAACACGCTCGCCAAACACCGCGTGCTCTTGCACCGCCTCCCGGATGAGGACCACCACGCCCTGCTGGCCTCCGCGAGCCGGCTCGTCTACCCGGACAAGGCCTCGAAGAACCGGCTCCAGAGCGCGCTCAAGAAGGAGCGCAAGGACGCGCAGCGCGCCAACGACCGGGCCGTGCGCTCCAGCACGGAGATCCGCATGCTGCGCAAGGCGCCGGTGCTCAGCCTGCCCGCGCTGCCCGCGCCGCCGCCGGAAGCGACCCCGGAGCGCCTGCTGGAGGTGCCGCGCAAGTGCTACGTGTGCAAGGGGGAGTACCGCAAGCTCCACTTCTTCTACGACGCCATGTGCATCCCGTGCGGGGACCTGAACTACGCCCGGCGCACGCAGCGCGCGGACCTCA
Organism: Corallococcus sp. CA041A; assembly: GCF_003612075.1. NCBI lineage: Bacteria > Pseudomonadati > Myxococcota > Myxococcia > Myxococcales > Myxococcaceae > Corallococcus > Corallococcus sp. CA041A. The sequence goes on along the minus strand of NZ_RAWF01000004.1, from coordinate 88,118 downwards.
AGGGCCAGGTGGCGCTCATCACCGGCGCGCGGGTGAAGATTGGCTTCCAGGCGTCGCTGATGCTGCTGCGCTCGGGCGCGACCGTCATCGCCACCACGCGCTTCCCCCAGGACGCGGTGCACCGCTACGCGCGCGAGCCGGACTTCTCGGACTGGGCCCACCGGCTCCAGGTGCACGGCCTGGACCTGCGACATGCGCCCAGCGTGGAGCTGTTCGCGCGCCACATCGAACAGACGCACGAGCGGCTGGACATCCTCATCAACAACGCCGCGCAGACCGTGCGCCGGCCACCGGGCTTCTACCAGCACCTGCTGGAGGGCGAGCTGCGCGACGCCGGCACCCTGGAGCCCCAGCTGCGCGCGCTCCTCGCGGGCCATGAGGCCTGCATCGCCGCGCTCCGTCCCGCGCTGGGCCCGGGCGATATGGGCAACACGTCACTGCCCGTGGCGACCTGGCGCAGCGGCGACCCGGCGTTGGGCATCCACTCCTCCGCGGCGCTGTCCCTGATGCCCTACGCCATGGAGCAGGAGGGCGACACGCGCGCCCTCTTCCCGGAAGGCCGGCTGGACGCGGACCTCCAGCAGGTGGACCTGAGGGCCACGAACTCCTGGCGCCTGCGGCTGGGGGAGGTGCGCACCGCGGAGATGCTGGAGGTCCACCTGGTGAACGCGGTGGCGCCCTTCATCCTGTGCGGGAAGTTGAGGCCGCTGATGCTGAAGGACCGTTCGCGGCCGGGCCACATCGTCAACGTGTCCGCGATGGAGGGCAGCTTCTCCCGAGGGACGAAGACGGACAAGCACCCGCACACCAACATGGCCAAGGCCGCGCTGAACATGATGACGCTGACGTCCGCGCCGGACTACGCGCGCGACAACATCTTCATGAACGCGGCGGACACCGGCTGGGTCACCGACGAGGACCCCGCTCATCATGCCGAGCGCAAGGTGCAGGAGCTGGACTTCCAGCCTCCACTGGACATCGTGGACGGGGCCGCGCGCATCGTGGACCCCGTCATCACCGCCGTGAACACCGGCGAGTACGTCTGGGGCAACTTCTTCAAGGACTACCGCCCCACGAACTGGTGAGCCCCGGCCCTCAGCGCAGCGCGCCCCAGTTGTAGGTCGCGTTGCTCCCGCCGGTCAGCACGCGCCAGTACGTGCTGTAATACCCATACGTGTCCTTGATGGCCTTGTGGCTGCTGGACACGTTCCAGTCGTTGGGGCTCGTCGTGCCCAGGTTGTAGACAAGCGAGTCGCCCCAGATGGAGTAGATGGCCCACGGGCGCGCGTCCAACTCAGACACCGTGCCGTAACGGCTGTCACCCCAGCGCACCGGGAGCTTGTCCGTCTCCGCCAGCATGCGTGGTTTGTTGTAGCCCGCGAGCCCCGTGTAGAACTGGGCCGGGAAGTAGGGATTGCCGTGGTAGATGTCCACGCCCACCACGTCCACGCGGTCGTTGCCCGGGTAGTAGTTCCACGGGTCCCCGCCGTAGGTGCCGTCCCACTCGTACGGCGACCAGACGAAGATGAGGTTCTTCAAACCGCGCGTCTTCACCAGGTAGTCGTGCGTGATGTTCCAGAGCTGCTTGTACTGAGCGGGGTCCTGGTTCGCCCACCAGAACGGCGACGCGCTCCCCTTCTTGTTCATCTCGTGGAACGGGCGGTACAGCACCGGCACGCCCTGCTGCTGGAGGTACGCGAGCTTGTCCGCCGCGAAGGACAAATCCCGCAACAGCGCCTGGTACTCCGCCGTGTTGGCCTGCCAGTTGATGACCCGGCCAAACCAGTTGTAGTCCATCCATGACTGCCGGAAGTTGTTCGGCCAGCTCTTCACGGACGCGCCCGGATAGGACATGTGGAAGCTGAACCCCACGATGCCTTCCCCGTAGCTGAAACGGTCACGAGCGAAGCCCACCGCGTAGTCCACGTAGGCTTCCGCGTACGTGTTCCGATAGTTGCCCGGCCCGAAGTCGAACTCCACGAAGCCCGGACGGCGGCCGGAGATGTCCCCCACCTTCACCCAGTACTCGCCCGCGTAGGCCTCCTTCTGGGCCTCGCAGTGCTGGCCCATGATGGTCTGCTTCGTCCCGCCGTTGCGGCTGTTGTTCTCCAGGTCCGTCAGCAGGTTGTAGACCTTCTGAGCCTGCGCCGTGGGGCCGGGCGTGCTCAGCGTCCGGGACACCTGCGCGCTCGCGCTGCCCGCGCCCAGGCACAGCACCAGCGCCGCCAGCAGGAAGGAGAGGGATGGCTTCGGGGGGACGTGCGTCACGCGGAGACCTCCAGTGGCTGCCCGGGGAGCGGCCAGGGTGCCACTTCCTGCACGCGAATTGCACGAATTTCAGCTTAGGCGAATCTGTCCACCGGCGTGCGGGCGGGTTCGCAAGGCCCTGGATTCACTGCCAAAGGGCCGCTCCGGTGCTATCAAGCAGGCCACCATGCCTGAAACGCCTTCGCCCCTGTTCAACGCGGTCCCCGTGGAGATGGACTTCCCGGCCGAGGAGCGCCGCATCCTGGCCTTCTGGAAGGAGCGCGGCATCTTCGAGAAATCGCTCAAGGCGAACGAAGGCAAGCCCTCCTTCGTCTTCTACGAAGGCCCGCCCACCGCGAACGGCCTGCCCCACAACGGCCACGTCCTCACGCGCGTCATCAAGGACCTGTTCCCGCGCTACCAGACCATGCGAGGCCACTACGTGCCGCGCAAGGCGGGCTGGGACACGCACGGCCTGCCGGTGGAGGTGGAGGTGGAGAAGGAGCTCCGCATCCACGGCAAGGCGGAGATCGAGAAGTACGGCGTGGAGCCCTTCACGGAGCGCTGCATCGAGTCCGTGTTCCGCTACACGGGGGAGTGGGAGCGGCTGACCCAGCGCATCGGCTTCTGGGTGGACCTCAACGAGGCCTACGTCACCTATCACCGCGGCTTCGTGCAGAGCGTGTGGTGGGCGCTCTCCGAGCTCTACAAGAAGGGCCTGCTGTACCAGGGCCACAAGGTGGTGTGGTGGTGGCCGCGCGGCGGCACCGCGCTGTCCGCCGCCGAAGTGGGCCTGGGCTACAAGACGGTGGACGACCCCAGCGTCTACGTGGCCTTCCCGCTGCGCGATGCTCCGGACACGTCGCTGCTCATCTGGACGACGACGCCCTGGACGCTGCCGTCCAACATGTACGCGGCCGTGAACCCGTCCGTGGACTACGTCACGGTGGACGCGGGCGACCGCAAGCTCATCCTCGCCGCCGCGCTGCGCGAGGAGCTGGCCAAGAAGCTGAAGAAGGACCTGCCCGTGCTGTCCACGCAGAAGGGCAGCGACCTGGTCGGCAAGCGCTACACGCCGCCCTTCGACACGTACTTCGCGAAGGAGGCGGACGCCACGCTGCCCCTGAAGGACGGCGGCTCGGACACGGTGGGCTGGCGCGTGATTCCGGCGGACTTCGTCACGCTGGACAGCGGCACGGGCATCGTCCACACGGCGCCCGCGTTCGGCGAGGACGACTACAAGGCCTACCGCAAGGACGCCACGCGCTTCCAGGACCCGGACGCGCTGGGCATGCGCTGCGCGGTGAAGCCGGACGGCACGTTCTCGGAAGAGGTGCCGCTCGTCGCCGGCCGCTTCGTGAAGGACGCGGACAAGGACCTGCAGCGCAACCTGAAGGAGCGTGGGCTGCTCATCCACACGGAGCAGTACCGCCACGAGTACCCCTTCTGCTGGCGCGCGGACGAAGACCCGCTCATCCAGTACGCCCGCCCCGCCTGGTACATCCGCACCACCTCCGTCATCGAGCAGGCCAAGGCCAACAACCAGCAGGTCAACTGGGTCCCGGAGAACATCAAGGACGGCCGCTTCGGCGACTTCCTGGCCAACAACGTGGACTGGGCCCTGTCGCGCGAGCGCTACTGGGGCACGCCGCTGCCGCTGTGGATCCACTCCGAAACGGGTGAGACGGAGGCCGTGGCCTCCATCGCGGAGCTGCGCCAGAAGCCGGGCAACAACGTGGCCGCCGTGGAGGCGGAGCTGAAGGCGTTCCTCGCCGGCAAGCCGCACGAGTCCAACGCGGAGCACCTGCTGGTCCACAAGCCGTGGATCGACAAGGTCACGTACGAGAAGGCCGGCTCCGGTGGGAAGTTCCAGCGCGTCCCGGAAGTGGTGGACGTGTGGTTCGACTCCGGCTGCATGCCCTTCGCGCAGTGGGGCTTCCCGCACGCGGAAGGCAGCAAGGAGACCTTCAACCGCGCGTTCCCGGCGGACTTCATCTCGGAGGCCATCGACCAGACGCGTGGCTGGTTCTACTCGCTGCTGATGGTGAGCACGCTCCTCTTCGACGAAGAGACGCAGAAGCGCATGGGCCTGACGCCCAAGCGTGAGTGGCCCATGCCGTACAAGAGCTGCATCGTGCTGGGCCACGTCTCCGACAAGGAGGGCAAGAAGGAGTCCAAGTCCAAGGGCAACTACACCCCGCCGGAGATCATCCTGGACGAGGTGCGCATGGACTTCGCGGTGCTCACCGCCACGGAGGCCGGCGTCCCCGCGGAGCCCGGCGTGGCGCTCATCGCGCGCGAGGACCTGGAGGGCCTGGACACGCAGGAGGGCGCCAAGGTGCTGCTCTTCCGTCCGGACCGGCCGGACGCGCCCGTCAGCGTCACCGTGAAGGTGCACAAGAAGCTCAAGCGCCGCGTGGTGCTGCTGGCGCCGCAGGAGCTTCAGCAGCTGGGCGTGAAGCCCTCCGCGCGCGGCGTGGACGTGATGCCGGTGGAGGTGCCCCGGCTGGCGGCCACCGAGCGCGTGGTGCTCAAGGACCCCGCCACCAAGGCGCCGGGCGCGGACGCGTTCCGGTGGTTCTTCTACGCGGCCAGCCCCACCTGGTCCAACACGCGCCACTCGCTGGCGAACGTGCGGCTGTTGCAGAAGGACTTCCAGGTCAAGCTGCGCAACGTCTACTCGTTCTTCACCATCTACGCGAACATCGACGGGTTCAACCCGGCGAAGGGCACCGCGTCCAGCACGGAGGCCCCGTGGCTGGCCATCCGCAAGAGCCAGGGCTGGCGCGAGGTGAAGGCCCGGCCGGTGCTGGACCGGTGGATCCTCTCCGAGGTGCAGCTCACCCTGCGCGACGTGGCCAAGGCGCTGGACACGTACCAGGTCTACGACGCGGCCCAGCGAATGGTGGCGCTGGTGGACGCGCTGTCCAACTGGTACCTGCGCCGCAGCCGCGAGCGCTTCTGGGCGCCGGGCTTCGAGCAGGACAAGCAGGACGCGTACTTCACGCTCTATGAAGCGCTGACGACCATCACCGCCATGTCCGCGCCCTTCATCCCGTTCTTCGCGGATGACATGTGGGGCAATCTGGTGGGCAAGCCGTGGGGCGCGGCGCAGCCGGAGAGCGTGCACCTGGCGAGCTTCCCGGACGTGGACGCGAGCCTCATCGACGAGGGGCTGGCCGCGGAGATGGGCGCGGTGCGCGAGCTGGTGTCGCTGGGCCTCAAGGTCCGCACGGACAACCGGCTCAAGGTGCGCCAGCCGCTGTCGCGCGCGGACGTCATCCTGTCGCGCCGCGAGCTGACGGAGCGCGTGGCGGTGTACCAGGAGCTCATCAGCGACGAGCTGAACGTGCACACCGTGAAGTGGGTGGAGCCGGGCAGCCCGGAGGCGGACGTGGTGCGCTACCGCGTGCGTCCCAACCTGCGCGCCATGGGCAGCCGGCTGGGCCCCAAGCTCGCGCCGGTGCGCAAGGCGTTCGACTCGGGGGATGGCCGCGCGCTGCACCAGGAGCTGCTCCAGACGGGCAAGGTGGCCCTGAACGTGGGCGGCGAGGACATGGTCTTCCCCGCCGAGGAGCTGGAGACGCTGGTGGAGGCGCAGCCGGGCTACGCCGCCGCGGGCGGAGGCGTGGGCGTGGTGGTGATGCACACGCAGCTCACGGAAGCCCTGGTGGACGAAGGCCTGGTGCGCGAGCTGCTGGCGCGCGTGCAGGGTTCCCGCAAGGACATGAACCTGGGCTACACCGACCGGATCCGCCTGTGGGTGGACGGCGATGACCGCGTGAAGCGCGTCGTCGACGCCGCCCGCGACGAGATTGCCCGCGAGACGCTCGCCTCCGAAATCCACGTGGGCCCCCAGGGCCTCACCGGCACGGAGGAGGAGGCCAGCCTCAATGGCCTCCCCGCGAAGCTTCGCGTCGAGCGCGCCTGAAACCCGGGCCTCCGGATAGCAGGGAAAGACAGCTCCGGGTAAACACATACCCGGGGCTGTAAATGCAGACATCTGGTGTGGCGTGACGAGGACCGGGAGGGCGTGGGCGACTCCCGGCTTGCCGCCTCAGGGGGCGCGTGTTACGCGACAGGGCATTCCCCCTGATTTCGCAAATCATTCTCAACATGCCCACTTCGTTCCGCAGCCGTCCGCGCCGCCTCGTCCCGGGGGCGCTGCTTGGCGCATCCATCTCCCTCCTCGCCTCCCCTGCCCTGGCGCAGGAGCCCGCCGCGCCCCAGGAGGCCCCGGCTCCGGAGACCCCGGCGCCCGCGCAGGCCTCGAACCCGGAACCCGGCGCCGCGCCCACGGATGACGGCGTCTACGACCTGCCTACGGTGGTGGTGGAGAGCGAGCGCGCCAACGGTCCGGTGCAGGGCTACACCGCGCGCCGCAGCGGCAGCGGCACGAAGACGGACACCGCGATTGGCGACACGCCGCAGTCGGTGTCGGTTGTGGGCCGGGCGCAGATGGACGCGCAGCAGGTGCAGTCCGTGACGGAGGCCACGCGCTACACGCCGGGCGTGCGCTCGGACACGTTCGGCGCGGATCCGCGCAACGACTGGTTCCTGATTCGCGGCTTCACGTCCCAGGAGGGCGGCTACTTCCTGGACGGGCTCCAGCTGTACTCCAGCAGCTTCGCCACCTGGCGCCTGGAGACCTTCGGCCTGGAGCGCGTGGAGACCGTGCGCGGCCCTTCCTCCGTGCTGTACGGCGGCACGTCTCCGGGCGGTCTGCTCAACATGGTGGGCAAGCGTCCGCCGGTGGAAGGGCACATCCGGCACGTGGAGCTGAGCGTCAACGAGTTCGCCAACGGCTACGCGGCCGTGGACTTCGGCGGCGCCATCGACTCGGGCAACCACTGGCGCTACCGGGTGACGGCGCTGGCGCGCGGCGGCGGCACGCAGGTGGAGGAGACGGACAACAACCGGCTCTTCATCGCGCCGGCCCTCACCTGGGCACCGTCGGACAATACGGCGCTGACGCTGCACGGCAGCTTCCTGGCGGACCGCACGCAGGGTCAGAACTTCCTGCCGTACGTGGGCACCGTGGTGGACGCGCCCTATGGCCGCATCCCCACCGACCTCTTCACCAGCGACAAGAGCCTGGACCACTTCCAGCGCAACCAGTCGTGGGCGGGCTACGAGTTCTCCCACCGCTTCAACGACACCTTCACGCTGCGGCAGAACCTGCGCTACGCGCACCTGGACCTGGACTTCCAGACGCTCTACGGCGTGGGCTACGCAGGTGAGCCGGCGGAAGCGCAGCTGTCGCGCGGCAACTTCGTCACCCGGCCGACCGCGAACCTCTTCTCGGTGGACACGCAGGGCGACGTGCGCTTCAGCACCGGCCCCGTGCGCCACCTGGTGCTGGCGGGCGTGGACTTCAAGAACTACGTGCTGAACGACGAGCAGGGCTACGAGGCCGGCGCGCCGCTGGACCTGCTCAACCCCGTGCGTGGCGACTACACGCCCACGGAGTCGCGCTACACGCTGAACCAGTCCACGCAGAACCAGCTGGGCGTCTACCTCCAGGACCAGCTGCGCATCGGCGACCGGCTGAGCCTGACGTTGAGCGGGCGTCATGACTGGGTGGGCATGGACGTGGACAACGAGCTCGCGCCCACGGCCAACTACGACGGCAGTGAGAGCGCCTTCAGCGGCCGCGCGGGCCTGCTCTACCGCTTCGACTTCGGCGTCGCGCCGTACGTCAGCTTCTCCAAGTCGTTCAACCCGGTGGCCGGGACGAAGTCGGACGGCTCGATCTTCGAGCCGGAGAAGGGCCAGCAGCTTGAAGCAGGCGTGAAGTACCAGCCAGATGCGTTCCCGGTGCTGGTGGGCCTGTCGGTGTTCGAGCTGAAGCGTCAGAACTTCGTGACGACGGACGGCTCCTTCAACCAGCTGCAGATTGGCGAGGTCCGTTCGCGCGGCTTCGAGGTGGAGGCCAACGCCACGGTGACGCACGGGCTGAGCCTGATTGGATCCGCGTCGCTGTACTCACTGGAGATCACCGAGGGCACGGACTTCGAGCTGGGCAAGCGCCCGGTGGGTGTGCCGGAGGTGCTGGCGTCGCTGTGGCTGGACTACACGTTCCAGGACGGAGCGCTGCGCGGCTTCGGCGCGGCGGCGGGCGTGCGCGGAGTGGGAAGCTCCTACGCGGATCGCGAGAACACGCTGGACGTGCCGGGCTTCACTCTGGTGGACGCGAGCGTGCACTTCGAGCGCGGCCCGTGGCGCGCGGCCGTCAACGCCTCCAACCTGGGCGACAAGACCTACGTGTCCTCGTGCAGCTCCGCGACGGCCTGCTTCTACGGCGAGCGCCGCCGCGCGTCCGCCACGGTCGGCTACACCTGGTAGCCATCACTCAGGCCTGAAGAGTCCTTCCGGAAGCCTCACCGCCGGAAGGGCCTGAAGCCATCACACACCGCGGTATCCCTGGGGCCTTCGCCTGGCACGTCTCCGCCAGCGAGGGCCTCAGTCGTTCCCGGGTGCCGCGCCTCGAGACGCCAGATGCGCCACGGTCACGCATTGACGGGACTTCTCCCCAAGCGCCAGGCCCGCGGACACGAAGGTTGTCCCCCTGGGTGAGAAGGTAAGAACCCCGCCGGGACGCCCCGTCGGCGGCGCACCGAAAAAACCTGTCCGACTGTCGGACAAGTTTTGAAGCCCATGGCCCGGGAGCTCCGCTCCGCCCGGGCAGCGAGAACCTGTCCGAGTGTCCGACAAGTTTTGAAGCCCATGGCGCGGGGGCTCCGCTCCGCCCGGGCAGCTGAAACCTGTCCGACTGTCCGACAAGTTTTGAAGCCCATGGTGCGGGGCTCCCCTCCGCCCGGGCGGCGGAAACCTGTCCGACTGTCGGACAAGTTTTGGAACCTCATGCCCGGGATGGGCCCCTGCCCCCTCCGAGCAGCGGAAACCTGTCCGACTGTCCGACAAGTTTTGGAACCCCACACCCAGGGAGGGTCTCCGTCCCGGCCGATGCGCGGAAATCTGTCCGACTGTCCGACAGGTTTGGCGGACCGCGTCGAGCAGGGGGCGGACTGCATGGGAGTCCGGGGCCCGGCGCGTCTCGCGCGCATGTCAGCCCCTGTGATTACGCTTTGACGAGGGGCCCTTCGGGCGCGGCGCCACCGGACACGGGCTCCTCCGTCTTACGCCTGCGCAGACCCCACGCGAGCCCGCCGCAACCCAGCGCCATCGCGGTCAGGAACGCCTCCGCCATGAACACCGGAGGCAGGCCGCGAGACAGCGCCGTGAACAGGTTCGCGTCCTGCGTCACCACGTCGCCCACCACCACCGCGCCGAACAGCACCGCGGCCGCGGCGCTCAGCACGCTGCCCACCCGGCGCGACGACCCTCGCGGCACGAGCGCGATGACCACCGCGAGCGCCCACGCGCCCAGGAACAGGCCGAACTCCCAGTCGCCCCGCCGCACCAGCGCCCACGGCAGCACGCGGTTCGCGGCGCAGTACACCGCCGTGCCGAATGCGAGCCCCGCGGAGACGCCCACCGTCAGCCGCTCCAGCACGCGGTTGCCCCTATGCGTGCGCAGCGGGTCCCGGCGCTCCAGCCAGATGAGGTTTCCCGTGACGAGCACCGCGCACATCGCCAGCGCGAGCAGCGCATAGAGCGGCTTCATCAGCGCCTCCGCGAACCGGCCCGCGTGCAGGTCGAAGAGCAGCCGCTCGAAGGAGAAATTCGGCGTGCGGGACTCCACGCTCGACCCGAACGTCTCTCCACTCACGCTGTCCACGTGCGCGAAGTGGTCCGGCCCCAGCGGGGACAACTGGAAGTACACGCCCGCCCAGCCGCGCGCGTCGCCGTAGTCGTGAAGCTCCACGTATCGGGGCGTGCCCTCCGCGCCAGGCACCGACGCGCGCGCCCGGTCCACCACCGTGTCCAGCGACAGCATGGGCGCGTCCTTCCCCGCCGCCTCCCGCACGGGCACGCTGTAGCCGCGCAGCTTCGTCACCCGGTCCGCCTGTCCCCGGTACACCACGCTCCCGAAGCCCTGCGCCGCCAGCCCCGCCAGGCACAACACCGCCCCCGTCCACGCCAGCATCGCGGTGAACGGCAGCCCGAAGACGCCCAGCACCTTGTGCGCGTCCGACGCGGAGAAGCGCGGCTTCGCCGTGGGACGGAAGCGCCACCACTGCGCGCGCAGGTCCTTCAGGTGGATCCACAGACCGCTGACCAGCGCCACCAGCAGCGCCACTGACACCAGCCCCGTGAACTCCATCCCCCAGGGCACCCGGTAGAAGAAGTGCATCCAGTACAGCTCGCTCGCCAGCCGGCTGCGCTCCGGCAGCGCTGTGCCGGTGAGCGGGTCCAGCCACAGCACGCGCAGCCCCGTGGGCTCGAAGAGGTACGCGGTGATGAACCGCGTCTCCTCGTGCGTGAGCATCCCCACGTGAGCGCCGCGCGGCAGCGGCCCCTGCTCCCGCACCCGGTCGAGCATCAGGTCGAACGACGGCGGTGACTCCGAGGGCGGCGCGACGTGGAGCGCGGGCTCCTGCCACACCTCCAGCTCCTCGCGGAACATCGCGAAGACGCCACAGAAGAAGATGACGAACAGGAACAGGCTGGCGACGACGCCCGCCCACGCGTGCAGGTCGAACTGGATGCGGAACGTCCGGGGCGACAGCTTCATCGCGGCCCCCGCACGGCCAGCGCGACGGCCACCAGCACCACCACCGCCAGGCACACGCCCCACGCCACCCGGCCATTCCGCGCCAGCGGCAGCGCGCACGCGAATCCCACCCACACGGGCAGCACCACGTGGAAGCCCAGCGCGAAGGCCCACGGCCCCGACACCGGCAGGAACGCCATCACCGCCGCGCCCACCGCGAACGCCGCGAGCGGAGCCCCCATCACCGTCGCCAGCGTCCGCGCGACGGAGTGGTTCGCCGCATTGTTACCGCGACCCGCGCTCATCGGCCCACGCCCAGCAGCGCCACCGGCACCAGTCCCGCCACGCCACTCACCCACGCGAACGTGCGCGCCCGCGAAGGCCGGGGCGAGAGCACCAGCACCAGCACCGAAGCCGCCGTCATCGCGAGCACCAGCAGCACCAGCAGCCCCGCCACCCACCCGAAATCGCCCACGCAGCAGCCCAGCGACGCGAGCCCCGGCACGGCCGCGAGCCACCGCGCACGGCCACCCACGCCCATCCACGACACCGCCGACACGCAGAAGCACAGCGCGGCGAGGCTCAACATCGCGTCCACCGCGCGACCCCGTCTCTTGACTCGAAGTTGATAATGATTTGCATCCTCACGAGAGCCCCCAGGCCTGTCAAGGCAGACGGAAGGCACCCGTGCTCACGGTGCGAGCGTCGACGCACGAACACCGCGCGCGCACCGCGCTTCCAGGAAATGCCACGCTTCGGATGATGACGGGATGAGCGAAGCCGGGACCTTGAAGGGAAGCTGTCACTGCGGTGCGACGCGGTTCGAAGTGACCGTGCACCCCAAGGACGTCACCCGCTGCAACTGCACATTCTGCTCCAAGCGCGGCGTGCTCTGGGCCTACTACGAGCCCGAGCAGGTGACCTTCACGCGCCGCGAGAACGTGGCCACCTACGCGCGCAACGAGCCCGTGGCGCACCACCACTGCCAGCAGTGCGGCTGCGGCACGTGGACGGACACGCCCGTCTGGGAAGACAACGCGCCCGTGCCCGGCAGGTTCAAGGTGGGCCTCAACGCGCGCCTGTTCGACGACTTCAACCTGGACGCGGTGCGCGTGAGGTTCGTGGACGGCCGCAACCTCTGGTAGCCGTCAGAAGCGCGGGGCCGGAGCGCGGGCCTCCGGGAAGTCGGTGGACACGGAGAGGTCCTTCCACTTCTGGTCCTCCGCCTTGAGCGCATCCAGCTTCTGCTGTGACAACTCGAACGCGTCGCTGCCCAGCACCAGGTGCAGCGGCGGGGACTCCATCGAGGCCACCTGGAGCAGCACCTGCGCCGCGCGGTCCGGGTCCCCTGCCTCCTTGCCCGTTCGCGAACGCATGTGCTGGGCCACCACGCCCACCGTGGGCGCGTACTCCGGCCGGAACTCCGGGATGGTCATGGACGCTCCCGCCCAATCCGTGCGGAAGCCACCCGGCTCCAGCACCGTCACCTTCACGCCGAAGGGCGCGGCCTCCTTGGCCAGGACCTCGGAGAGGCCTCCCACTGCCCACTTCGCGGCCTGATACGCGCCCAGCCCCGGCGTGGACAGGCGGCCTCCCACGGACGAAACCTGGATGATGTGCCCGGAGCGCTGCTCGCGGAGCACCGGCAGCGCGGCCCTCGTGACGTTCAGGACGCCGAAGAGGTTGGTGTCGAGCTGCGAGCGGAAGTCTTCGTCCGTCACCTGCTCGATGGGCGCGAGGCCGCCGTAGCCCGCGTTGTTCACCACCACGTCCAGGCGGCCGAAGGCATCTACTGCTGTCCGCACCGCGGCCCTCGCCTGCTCGGGGTTCGTCACGTCCAGCGCCACCGCGCGGACCCGGTCCCCGTAACGCTCCACCAGGGAAGCCAGCTGCTCCGGCTTGCGCGCCGTGGCCACCAGGCGGTGCCCGGCCGCCAGCACGGCCTCCGCGAAGCTGCGTCCCAGGCCTCGGGAGGAGCCGGTGATGAGCCAGACACGGGACGTCTCAGGGGTCGCACTCATGGCAGGAAATCCTTTCAACTAACCAGTTGGTTACATGGATATATTGGCCCTTCTGACAGGGTGCAACCCGGAATGGGCTGGGGCATGGTGGGCAAGCATGGCTGGAGACGCTCAGAAGACCCGGCAGCGCCTGTTGGAAGCGGCCGCGGAGGAGTTCTCGGAGAAGGGCATCGCGGGCGCGCGCGTGGACCGCATCGCGGCGGCGGCCGGCTGCAACAAGGCGCTCATCTATTCGTACTTCGGCAGCAAGGAGCAGCTGTTCGACGCGGTCTTCGAAGCGCACGTGGCGGAGGTGGCGCGCGAGACGCCCATCGACGCGGCGGACCTGCCCGCCTACGCGGGGCGGCTGTTCGACGGCTTCCAGGCCCGGCCGCAGGTGCTGCGCCTGGCCACCTGGTACGAGTTGGAGCACGGCCCCTCCGTGGACATCCCGGAGCCTGTCGCGCGCAGCAACCAGCACAAGGCAGCCGCCATCGCGAAGGCACAGAAGGAAGGGCTGGTGTCGAAGCACTTCGCGGCGGACGAACTGCTGGCGCTGGTGCTGGCGCTGTCCAAGACGTGGGCCTTCCCGCTGTCGTACTGCGCCACGGCCACCCCGCCCACACCCGCGGAGATCCGCCGGCGGCGGCGCTCCGTAGTGGAGGCGGTCCGGCTGCTGGTGTCGCCCGTCAGTCCCACCTCGTGAACCACGTCAGGGCGCGGGCTTGAACATGAACTTCCGCCTTCCCTCGAACGCTGGCCACAACATGCTGGAAGGGAAGGTCCGCCGGGCCGTGTCCCTGGACTCGGAGCCCTGCCTGCTGCTCGAGCTGCGAAGCACCGGCAACTGCTTCCGCAGGGACAATCATGACTTCATGGAGGTCGTGGAAGACTTCGACCTCCGGCTGCCACAGGTCGTGGTGCTCCGCTCCCACTTCGACACGCTGCTGCGCGCACTCCGGCAATGGCAGGTCACCCAGGAGCCGTTCAGCCTGGACCTGGACCATGGCCGGGACGTCACCTGTACCGTCGAGGTCCGTGCCCACTCCGATGCGGCCAGCGACCGGTGGAAGCCGGACTTCACCCTCGTCTACGCGAGCCCGAAGGCGCGCATCGAGGTCAACTTCAGCGTGGACGCTTCGTGCCTGCTGGAGTGGACCGAGGGCCTGGAGCAGGCCGTGGCCATTCCCCACTGAAGGCCGCCGGAGGGCGCGTCATTCAGGGGCTGTCAGGACATCCTGTCAGGCGCAGTACTGACGTGCTGCGACACATTGCTCGCATATTGAGACTCATCGCGAAGCGGTGTTAGCCTTACAATGACTCTCAACCCGGAGGACACATGCGCGGAATTATTTCAGCATTGATGTTTGGGCTGCTCGTTGGCTGTGGTGGCGCCATGGAGCCCGCGGCCGTGGATGACACGGCGAGCCAGACGGCGCCCGACGTCACCTCCTCGGTATTGCTTGAGTGCGAGGAGTTGGATGGCATGTCCTGTCCCTCTGCTGGGGCCAATCCGCGTCAGTGTATCCGCCCCGGGGGTGTGGGCCATGCCTTCTGCTATTGCGACGGGGAAGGGTACGATTACTGGCGCTGCTATTACTGAAACCGGGACCCGCGGCTCACGCTGAAGTCTGACGCGTGGCCGCACGCCGATACGCTCCGGGCCCCACGCCCCAGCGGCGCTTGAAGGCCTTGCTGAAGGCGGGCGCGCTTTCGTAGCCGGCGCGCTCGGCGATGGTGTCCAGGCTGTCGTTGGATTCATGCAGCCAGCGCGCGGCGCGGATCATCCGCCATTGGGCCAGGTAGCGCAGCGGTGTCTCGCCCACCAGCGAGTGGAAGCGCGCGGCGAACCCGGAGCGCGACACGCCCACGGACCGAGCCAGCCGCTCCACCGTCCATGGGGTGCCGGGCTGTTCGTGCATCAGCGCGAGTGCGTTCCCGATGGCGGGGTCGGCCAGCGCCTTCCACCCCGCCTGCTTCGTTCCCCCAAGTGACGTCTGGGCCCGCAGCGCGTGGACGAGCAGCACGTCCGCCAGTCGGCCCAGCACCAGCGCGCTTCCCGGCCCCGGCAGGGCGGTCTCCGCGGTGATGAGCTGCACGCTCGCGGCGAGCGAGGGCGTCCCCTGCCCCTCCTGCGTGGACAGGCGGATGACGGAGGGAAAGGCCCGCAGCAGCGGATGCGCAGGGTCCACGCCGAACTGGAAGCAGCCGGTGATCAGCGTGGTGAGCGGCCCGGTTCCCCCCAGCCGCGTGGCCGGTGGACGGAGCATCTGGGATGGGACGAAGTCGCTCGCGGCGGGGTTGCGGCGGCCGCCGTCATCCAGCACGTGCGCGGGCGCGCGGGGCAGCAGCACCACGTCTCCGGCGGACAGGAACACCGGCTTCGCCGTGCCCTCCACCTGGAGGCGCAGGCTTCCGCGCGCCACCACGTAGAAGGAGGCGTTGGCCTTGCGAGGCATGCGCACCGCCCAGGGCGCCCCCAGCTCGAAGCGGCCGAAGAGCAGCGTCTTGAAACGCAGCGTCTCCAGCACGTCGGAGACCACGTCGGTCTTTCCGTCCGGGGGCATTGGACTCGAAGACAGTTCTTTTGGACGCAGTGACATGGAGCGTCCATAACGGGCGCCCTATTCCTGGTCCATCACCTCTTGCTGGAGGCCGCACATGGACCGCACTTCTCCTGACCTGGCACGGCTGATGGACGCGCACCTCGCGCTCATCGCCACGGACGTCGAGCGCTGGCTGACGCTCTTCGCGGACGACGCCGTCGTCGAGTTCCCCTATGCCTCCTCGCTCGGCGGGCCTGCCCGGCTGGAGGGCATCAAAGCCATCCGCGCCTACTTCGCGCCCATCACGAAACACTTCCGGGGGCTTACCTTCACGAACGTCCAGCGCTCCCCGAGCGTGGATCCAACGACAGGCTGGATGGAGGTGCACGGCTCCGCGACGCTGCAGCCCGGGAACATCCCCTACGAACAGGACTACGTGATGCGGATGCAGGTGCGTGACGGCCGCATCGTGCACTACCGCGAGTATTGGAACCCGCTGGCCGCGCCCCGCGGCACCTTCGAGTCCTTCGCGAAGGAGCAGGCATGACGCGCATCCTCGTCATCGGAGCCGCCGGCAACACGGGCCGCCCCATCGCGGAAGGGCTCACGGCCGAGGGCTTCACGGTGCGCACCGCCACGCGCGACACACGGCCGCCCGTCACCGCCGCCGAACACGTGCGCTTCGACTGGGCGGACTTGTCCACGCACAGGCCCGCGCTGGAGGGCGTGGACCGCATGTATGTCCTGGCCCCCGCGTTGGTGGAAGACCCGTCCGTCCTCATGATTCCCGTCCTGGAACGGGCGCTGGCTGGCGGCGTGCGGCGGGTCGTCCTGCTTTCCGCGTCCGTCGTTCCGGAGGAGGGCCCGGGGCTGGGGAAGGTGCACCACTTCCTGCGCGGGCACGTGTCCGAGTGGAGCGTGCTGCAGCCGTCATGGTTCATGCAGAACTTCATCAGCCCCGTCCATCATCACCACGCCAGCCTCCGCCGCGACGGCCGGCTGGTGACGGCCACGGGCCAGGGGCGGGTGGGCTTCGTGGACGCGGAGGACATCGCTGCGGTGGGGGTCCGCGCGCTCGCGGACGCGAAGTCGCACGACACCGCGCACGTCATCACCGGCCCCCAGGCGCTGAGCTACGACGACCTCGCGGCCATCCTGTCCCGGGTGTCGGGCCGCTCCATCCGGCACGTGCACGCGACGCCCGACGAGGCACAGCGGCACCTTCAGGGCTCCGGCATGCCGGAAGCCTACGCGCGCTTCCTCACGATGCTCGACACGCTCATCCGAGACGGGACGGAGGACCGCGTGACGGACACCGTGCAGCGGGTCACCGGCCGCGCTCCACGCGACTTCGAATCATTCACCCGGGCCCACCTGGACGCCTGGCGTTGAGTTCGTGTCCGGGCCCAGGACGCTCACGCCCTTGACGCCGATGACGATGACCGCCGTCAGCGCGATGACGGCGCCGAGGATCATCATCGGCAGCTTCACCCAGAAGGGCGTGCGGTCCCACGGGCGCCCCGTCAGGAGGCCGGTGAGGCCCGCGATGAAGTAAGCGGCGCCCAGGAAGAACGTGGGGAGCGTCAGGAGCTGGGACAAGACACTGTTGCCGCCAAATCCCAACCAGACCAGGCCCGCCATGATGACGGCGCCCAGCAGCACCAGTCCCGTGCCCTTCGCCAGGAGCCCCAGCGCGCGGCGCCGGACAGCACCGGGCGTGAGCGACGCGTGGTTGCTCCCCGCCTCGGCGGACAGCCGCTGCACGCCGTCCAGCGCGAGCTGCCCTTCGAGGCCGGGCTTCGTCTCGGAACTCATGGCCCGGGAGTCTACGGGCTTCCCGTCGCCGTTCGCCATCGCACAGGCGCGCCGCCGCCCGGGTGGCGGACGGCGGCGCGGACGGCTCAGGTGCAGTACTTCGGATAGTGGGTGTTCGGCAGGCAGACCATGACCTGCCCACCGATGCAACCACAGCGGTTGGAGTCGCAGTCCATCGCGGTGATGTCCGTTGGAGGGCAGCGCCCCTCCCTTCGGACGGCTTGAGGGCCCGCGCGTCCGAACACACGTTGGGAGGCCCTGAACCGCCGGCTCCTCCACGGTGGGTCCCCTGGCGGTTCTTCGCATGCCCACGCCCCCTCCTCCCCATCACCGGCGCCCTCGCTGGGGGTGGCTGATGCTGCTCGCGGGGCTCCTCGTGCTGTCCATCATCGTCGCGCGGAGGCTCGAGCATCCCCGGGGCTCCGGCCACGCGGCCGCTGACGGCGGCGCGGGTGCACAGGGCCATGGGGCACGGGGCCCCCAGTCCGTGGTCACGGCACGAGCGGGGACCCGGGATGTCCCAGTGTTCCTCACCGGTCTGGGCGCGGTGACGCCTACCGCCTCCGTCGCCGTGCACTCCCGGGTGGACGGTCAATTGATGCGAGTGGCCTTCCAGGAGGGCCAGAACGTCAAGGAAGGCGACCTGCTGGCTGAAATAGACCCGCGCCCCTTCCTCAGCCAGTTGGAGCAGGTCCGGGGACAACTCGCCCGCGACGAGGCCGTGCTGGAGAACGCCCGCGTCGACCTGCGTCGCTACACCGCGCTGCTGGAGCAGGACTCCGTCGCCCGGCAGACGCTGGACACCCAGCGGGCCCTGGTGCGCCAGTACCAGGGCATCGTGAAGGCGGACCGGGGCGCCGTCGCCACCGCCGAGCTCAACCTGGCCTATACGCGCATCACGTCCCCGGTGGCCGGCCGCGTCGGCCTGCGACTCGTGGACCCCGGCAACATCATCCACGCCGCGGATGCGACCGGGCTCGTCGTCGTCAACACCCTGCAACCCATCACGATGATCTTCTCCGTGCCCGAGGACCGCGTGCCGGAGGTCCTGGAGAAGCTCGACGCGCGCCAGCCCCTGGAGGTCCAGGCGCTCGACCGCACCCGGCAGCGGCTGCTCGACACCGGCACGCTGCTCACGGTGGACAACCAGGTGGACCCCAACACCGGCACCGTCCGGCTCAAGGCCACCTTCCCCAACCGCGAGACGCGGCTGTTCCCCCAGCAGTTCGTCAACGCGCGGCTGCGCCTCGACGTCCTGCGCGACGCCACCGTCGTGCCCACCGCCGCGCTCCAGCACGGCGTCCAGGGCACCTTCGTCTACGTCGCCCAGGCAAACGACACCGTCGCCGTGCGCACGGTGATGACCGGCCCAGCGGACGGCGAGGACACCGTCGTCAGCCAGGGCCTGCGCCCAGGGGAAGAGGTGGTGGTGGAGGGCGCGGATCAACTCACCGACGGCGCCTCCATCCGGCGGCACGCGGCCACGCGGGGGCCTACCGCACCGGGCGTGGGTGGCAGCGGCACGGGCGCCGGGGACGGCGGGCGCTGAATGTCCGAGCCCTTCATCCTGCGGCCCGTCGCCACGTCGCTGCTGATGGTGGCCCTGCTGCTCGCGGGGGTGCTGTCGTACCGGCTGCTGCCCGTCTCCGCGCTGCCGGAGGTGAACTACCCCACCATCCAGGTCCTCACCTTCCAGCCCGGCGCGAGCCCGGAGGTGATGGCCTCCGGCGTCACCGCGCCGCTGGAGCGGCAGTTCGGGCAGATGCCCGGCCTCAACCAGATGACGTCGTCCAGCTCCAATGGCGCGTCCGTCATCACACTCCAGTTCACGCTCCAGATGAGCCTGGACATCGCGGAGCAGCAGGTCCAGGCCGCCATCAACGCCGCCGCGAACCTGCTGCCCTCGGACCTGCCGAACCCGCCCATCTACAACAAGGTCAACCCGGCGGACACGCCGGTCATCACCCTGGCCCTCACCTCCGACACCGTGCCGCTGACGCGGGTGGAGGACCTGGCCGACACGCGGCTGGCGCAGAAGCTGTCACAGCTCCCCGGCGTGGGGCTCGTGAGCATCAGCGGTGGCCAGCGCCCCGCCGTCCGCATCCAGGCGAACGGCCCCGCGCTCGCCGCGCACGGGCTGACGCTGGAGGACGTGCGCACCGCCGTCGCCGCCGCCAACGTCAACCTCCCCAAGGGCAGCTTCGACGGGCCCCGCCAGGCGTACACGCTCAACGCGAATGATCAGCGCCTGTCCAGCGGCGACTACGCCCCGCTCATCATCGCGTACCGGGACGGTGCACCCTTGCGCCTGTCCGACGTGGCCCACGTCTTCGACGGCGCGGAGAACGTCCGGCAGGCCGCTTGGGCCGGCACCACGCCCGCCGTCATCCTCAACGTGCAACGCCAGCCGGGGGCCAACGTCATCGCCGTCGTGGACAGCGTGCGCAAGCTGCTGCCCCAGCTCCAGGCCACCCTGCCCGCGCAGGTGAAGGTCACCGTCCTGAGCGACCGCACCACCACCATCCGCGCCTCCGTGAGCGACGTGCAGCGCGACCTGATGTTCTCCATCGCGCTGGTGGTGGGCGTCATCTTCGTGTTCCTGCGCAACGCCCCCGCCACCTTCATCCCCAGCGTCGCCGTGCCCCTGTCGCTCGTGGGCACCTTCGCGGCCATGTCTCTCCTGGGCTTCTCCCTCAACAACCTCACCCTGATGGCGCTCACCATCGCCACCGGCTTCGTCGTGGACGACGCCATCGTGATGATTGAGAACATCAGCCGCTACATCGAAGGCGGCACGCGCCCCTTGGACGCGGCGTTGAAGGGCTCCAAGCAGATTGGCTTCACCATCCTGTCGCTGACGGTGTCGCTCATCGCCGTGCTCATCCCCCTGCTCTTCATGGGGGACGTGGTGGGGCGGCTGTTCCGCGAGTTCGCCATCACGCTCGCGGTGACCATCCTCCTGTCCGCCGTCGTGTCGCTGACGCTCACCCCCATGCTGTGCTCGCGCCTCTTGCGCCGACACCCGCCGGAAGAGGACAGCCGCTTCGAGCGCGTCGTGGGCGGCGCCTTCCGCGGGCTGGTCCAGCGCTACGACACCGCGCTCACCTGGGTGCTCCGTCATCGCACGCTCACGCTCCTGGTGGCGGCGGCCACGCTGGCGCTCACCGCGCTGTTGCTCCTGACCATCCCCAAGGGCTTCTTCCCCGTGCAGGACACCGGCGTCCTCCAGGGCATCTCCCAGGCGCCGCCGTCCATCTCCTTCCCCGCCATGGCCGAGCGCCAGCAGGCCCTGGCCCGCGCCGTGCTGGAGGACTCCGCCGTGGAAGGCCTGTCGTCCTTCATCGGCGTGGACGGCACCAACCTCACGCAGAACAGCGGCCGGATGCTCATCACCCTCAAGCCGCTCGCACAGAGGGGCGCCTCCGCCACGGAGGTCATCCGCCGGCTCCAGGCCGCGCTGGTGGACGTGCCGGGCATCTCCCTGTCGCTGTCGCCCGTGCAGGACCTGACGCTGGACAGCCGCGTGAGCCGCACGCAGTACCAGTACAGCCTGAGCTCCCCCGACGCCGCGGAGCTGGACACCTGGACGGGGCGGCTGGTGGACCACCTGCGCACGCGTCCGGAGCTGACGGACGTCGCCAGCGACCTCCAGAACGGCGGCCTGCGGCTGGACGTCACCCTGGACCGGGACACCGCCTCGCGGCTGGGCATCACGCCCCAGGATATCGACGACGCGCTCTACGACGCCTTCGGTCAGCGCCAGGTGTCCACCATCTTCACCCAGCTCAACCAGTACCGCGTGGTGCTGGAGGTGACCCCGGCGCTCCAGCGCGTGGACACCGCCCTGGACAACCTCTACCTGCGCTCCTCGGCGGGAGGCCCGGTGCCGCTAGGCACGCTCGCCACCGTGGGCCGGAGCCAGGGCCCGCTCACCATCAGCCGGCAGGGCCAGTTCCCCGTCGCCATCGTCTCCTTCAACCCTGGCCCGGACGTGTCGCTGTCCCAGGCGGTGGCCGCCTTCGATGGCGTGCGCGACCGGCTCCGGATTCCGGCCTCCGTCCAGACGGCCTTCGAGGGCACCGCGCGCACGTTCCAGGACTCGCTCGCCCACGAGGGCTTCCTGGTGCTCGCGGCGGTGGTGGTCGTCTACATCGTGCTGGGCGTCCTGTACGAATCGTACATCCACCCGCTCACCATCCTGTCCACGCTGCCGTCCGCGTGCCTGGGCGCGCTGCTCGCGCTGCGGCTGAGCGGGATGGAGCTGGGGATGATCGCCCTCATCGGCATCATCCTGCTCATCGGCATCGTGATGAAGAACGCCATCATGATGATCGACTTCGCGCTGGAGGCCGAGCGCGTGGAGAAGAAGCCCGCGCTCGACGCCATCCACGAGGCGTGCCTGTTGCGCTTCCGGCCCATCCTGATGACGACCATGGCGTCCATGCTGGGCGCCGTGCCACTGGCGCTGGGCGGCGGCATCGGCTCGGAGCTGCGCCAGCCGCTGGGCATCGCCATCATCGGCGGGCTCATGGTCAGCCAGCTGCTGACCCTGTTCACCACGCCCGTCATCTACCTGGGCTTCGACGCCCTGGCGCACCGGCGGCGGCGGTAATGAACCCGTCCGCGCTCTTCATCCGGCGCCCCGTCGCCACGTCCCTGCTGGCGGTGGGGCTGGCGCTCTTGGGAGCGCTCGCGTTCAAGCTGCTGCCCGTGGCGCCGCTGCCACAGGTGGAGTTCCCCACCATCAGCGTGCAGGCGCAGCTTCCGGGCGCCAGCCCCCAGACGATGGCCGCCTCCGTCGCGACGCCGCTGGAGCGGCAGCTGGGCCGCATCGCGGGCATCACGCAGATGACGTCGTCCAGCAACCTGGGCTCCACCAGCATCGTCGTGCAGTTCGACCTGTCGCGGAACATCGACGGGGCCGCGCGCGACGTCCAGGCCGCCATCAACGCCGCCCGGAGCAACCTGCCCGCCAACCTGCCCAACAACCCCACCTACCGGAAGGTGAACCCCGCGGACGCGCCCATCATGCTCCTGGCGCTGACGTCCGAGAACAAGGGGCGCGGGCAGCTCTACGACGTCGCGTCCACCGTCCTCCAGCAGAAGGTCTCCCAGGTGAAGGGCGTGGGCCAGGTCTTCGTGGGCGGCGGCGCGCTGCCCGCCGTGCGCGCGGAGGTGAACCCCACCGCGCTGAACAAGTACGGCCTGGGGCTGGAGGCGGTCCGCACCGCGCTGGGCGCGCAGAACGCCAACCGCCCCAAGGGCCAGCTGGAGGACGGCCCCCTCGCGTACACCCTCACCGCCACGGACCAACTGCTGCGCGCGGAGCAGTACCGCCCGCTCATCCTCTCCTATTCGAACGGCGCGCCGGTGCGGCTCCAGGACGTGGCCCGGGTGACGGACAACGACGTGGAGGACGTGCACAGCCTGGGGCTCGCCAATGGCAGACAGGCCGTCATCCTGGTCATCTTCAAGCAGCCG
Organism: Corallococcus sp. CA041A; assembly: GCF_003612075.1. NCBI lineage: Bacteria > Pseudomonadati > Myxococcota > Myxococcia > Myxococcales > Myxococcaceae > Corallococcus > Corallococcus sp. CA041A. Next base: position 65,412 of record NZ_RAWF01000004.1, on the reverse strand, counting down.
GGCGCGAACGTCATCGACACCGTGGACGCGCTCCGGGAACGGCTGCCGGCGTTCCAGGCCACGCTCCCGGCGGACGTGGACCTCACGGTGATGATGGACCGCACCACCACCATCCGCGCCTCGCTGCGGGACGTGGAGGTGACGCTGCTCACGTCCATTGGCCTGGTCATCCTGGTGGTGTTCGCCTTCCTGGGCAACGCGCGCGCCACGCTCATCCCCAGCGTCGCCGTGCCGCTGTCACTCCTGGGCACCTTCGCGGTGATGGTGCTCCTGGGCTTCAGCCTGGACAACCTGTCCATGATGGCGCTGACCATCTCCACCGGCTTCGTGGTGGATGACGCCATCGTCGTCCTGGAGGACATCGAGCGGCACATCGAGGACGGCCTCTCCCCGCTGGAGGCGGCGCTGCGCGGCGCGCGCGAGGTCGGCTTCACCGTGCTGTCGATGAGCCTCTCCCTCATCGCCGTGTTCATCCCGCTGCTCTTGATGCAGGGCATCGTGGGGCGGCTGTTCCGCGAGTTCGCCATCACGCTGTCGGTGGCCATCCTCATGTCGCTGGTCGTGTCGCTGACGGTGACGCCGGTCATGTGCTCGCGGCTCCTGCGCGCCCGGAAGCCGGGCCGCGCCCGTGCCTCGTTCCAGCCCTTCGAACGCTTACGCCGGGGCTACGCGCGCAGCCTGGCGTGGTCGCTGGAGCATCCGGTGCTGCTGCTCCTGCTCACCTTCGCGGCGGTCGCGCTCAGCGCGTACCTGTTCGTCGTGGTGCCCAAGGGCTTCTTCCCACAGCAGGACACCGGCCGGCTCAGCGCCAGCATCCAGGCGGAGCAGGACATCTCCTTCGCGGCCATGCGCGAGAAGTTCACCGCCTACGTGAAGCTCATCGGGCAGGACCCGGCCGTACAGGCGGTGGCGGGCTCCGTGGGCGGTGGCGGGCCAGGCGGTGGCTCCTCGAACGCGGGCACGCTCTACATCACGCTCAAGCCCCTGGAGGAGCGCAAGGTCAGCGCCGACGCCGTCATCGGGCGGCTGAGGGGGAAGCTCCAGGCCGTGCCCGGCGCGACCGTGTACCTCCAGTCCGCGCAGGACCTGGTCATCGGCGGGCGGCTGGGCAACGCGCAGTACCAGTACACCCTGTCCGCGGATTCACTGACCGAGCTAGACCAGTGGGCGCCCCGGGTGCTGGAGCGCCTGAAGCAGGTGCCCGGCCTGCTGGACGTCAACAGCGACCAGCGCAGCCACGGCCTGGAGACGAACGTGGTGGTGGACCACGACACGGCGGCGCGCTTCGGGCTCACGGCGGCGCAAATCGACGACGTGCTCTATGACGCCTTCGGCCAGCGCCAGGTGTCCACGATGTACACCGGGCGCAACCAGTACCACGTGGTGATGGTGGTGCAGACGCCCTTCTGGCAGCGGCCGGAGAGCCTGAACGACATCTACGTGACGGGCGCCTCCGGGGCACAGGTGCCGCTGGCCGCGTTCGCGAGCTTCGCGCCCGCGAGCACGCTCCTGTCCGTCAACCACCAGGGCCAGTTCCCCTCCGCCACGATGTCCTTCAACCTGAAGCCGGGGACGTCCCTGGGCTCGGTGGTGACGGAGATTGAAGCCGCCGTGCGCGGCCTGGGCCTGCCCGCGGACATCCGGGGCGACTTCAGCGGCGCGGCCCAGGCGTTCCAGGCGTCGCTCGCCACGGAGCCGATGCTCATCGCCGCCGCGCTGTTCGCCGTCTACATCGTGCTGGGCATCCTCTACGAGAGCCTCATCCACCCGCTGACCATCCTGTCCACGCTTCCGTCGGCGGGGGTCGGCGCGCTGCTCGCGCTGCTGCTGTTCCGGCTGGACCTGTCCATCATCGCGCTCATCGGCATCATCCTGCTCATCGGCATCGTGAAGAAAAACGCCATCATGATGATCGACTTCGCGCTGGTGACGGAGCGCGAGGAGCAGCTCGGTTCAAAGGAGGCCATCTTCCGCGCCGCGCAGCTGCGCCTGCGCCCCATCCTGATGACGACGATGGCGGCGCTCCTGGGAGCACTGCCCCTGGCACTGGGCACGGGCGTGGGCTCCGAGCTTCGCAAGCCCCTGGGCATCGCCATCGCCGGAGGGCTGTGCGTGAGCCAGCTGCTCACGCTCTACACCACCCCGGTCATCTACATGACCCTGGACCGCCTGGGCCGGCGGGTGCGCCAGTGGCGGGAGCGCCGCTTCGCGCACCGCCGCCACGAAGGCGCCTGAGGAGCGAACGATGCGCCTTCGCCTCCACGCCACTTCATGGCTCGCCTGCGGACTGATGACCGCCTGCGCGGTGGGCCCGGACTACCACCGTCCCCGCGTCGCGGTGCCCCAGCACTTCAAGGAAGCCGCGGACGGCTGGAAGCCCGCTGAGCCCAATGACAGACATGACCGGGGCGCGTGGTGGAAGCGCTTCAAGGACCCGGAGCTGGACGCGCTGGAGGAACGCGTCGCCCGCGCAAACCAGACAGTGGCGGGCTACGAGGCCGCGTACCGCCGCGCCCGCGCGCTGGTGGCCGAGGCCCGCGCGTCGCTCTTCCCCACCTTGGGGGCGTCCGGGTCGCTGACGCGGGCGCGCGGCGCGGGGCGGAGCGCCAATACCCCTACCGGCACCAACGCCGGCGTGCCCACCGTGGGCAACGTCCAGGACCTGTCCCTGGACGCCACGTGGGAGCCGGACCTCTGGGGCCGCGTGCGCCGGCAGGTCGCGGGCGCGAAGGCCAACGCCCAGGCCGCCGGCTCCGACCTGGACAACGCGAAGCTGTCCGCCCACGCCATGCTCGCGCAGAGCTACTTCCAGCTCCGCGCGCTGGACGCCACGCAGCGCCTGCTGGACGACGCCGTCGTGGGCTACCGCAAGTCCCTCCAGCTCACGCAGAACCGCTACGTGCAGGGCGTGGCGGCGCGGCCGGACGTGCTCCAGGCCCAGACGCAGCTGGCGCTGGCGCAGGCCGCCGCGACGGAGAACGAGATTGCCCGCGCGACCTACGAACACGCCATCGCGGTCCTCGTGGGCGAGCCCGCGTCCAGCTTCGCCCTGCCCCGCGTGCCCCTGGCCGCCACCCCTCCGCAACTGCCCGCGGAGCTCCCCTCCTCGCTCCTGGAGCGCCGGCCGGACATCGCCGCGGCCGAACGCCGGGCCGCCGCCGCCAACGAACAGATTGGCGTCGCCATCTCCGCGTGGTTCCCCTCCCTGAACCTGTTCGCGTCCGGCGGCTTCACCAGCGCCACGCTGGCCCAATGGTTCACGGCGCCCCACCTGGTGTGGGCCCTGGGGCCGCAGCTGGTGGCGACCCTCTTCGACGGCGGCCTCCGCGAGGCGCAGACGGAGGAGGCGCGCGCCTTCTACGCCCAGGGCGTCGCGGACTACCGGCAGACGGTGCTCGCCGCGTTCCAGGACGTGGAGGACCAGCTCGTGTCGCTGCGGGTGCTGGAGCAGGAGGCAGGGATTCAACAGGAGGCGGTCGGCTACGCGCGGCAGTCGCTAGAGGTGGTGATGAACCAGTACAAGGCCGGCACCGTGACGTACCTGGAGGTCGTCACCGCGCAGGCCACGCTCTACTCCGCCGAGCAGAAGCTGGCGGGCATCGCGGGGCAGCGGATGGTGTCCGCGGTGGGGCTCATCAAGGCCCTGGGCGGCGGCTGGGACACGCCCCCTCCTCCGGCCGACGGCACCTCCCGCTGAGGAAGGGACGTGACCGGGCCATTCTGGTAGGCACACGTCGCATGACACGGCGCGTCCGTCCGGGGTCACGGGGCGGACGCCCGCACGCAGGCCCCGCCAGCCTTCCATTGCCCCGGGTAGGGCAATGCGCCTATGGGAGGGGCATGGCTGACGTGCCTCTTACCGCAGCGGACTTCCCGCCCCCTTCCGTCGAGGAGTGGCGCCGGCTGGTGGACAAGGACCTCAAGGGCAAGCCCTTCACGGTGCTCCAGTCGCCCCTGGAGGGCGGCCTGTCCCTCCAGCCCCTCTACACGCCCCAGGACGCCCCGGCGCCCTCCGAACCGCCCGGCGTCGCACCCTACGTGCGCGGCACCCAACCCCTGGGTCACACCGAGGGTGGATGGCTCCTGTGCCAGGAGTACGCGGGCCCTGACGTCTCCGCGACCGCCGACGCGCTCCGCGACGACCTGAAGCGCGGCACGCAGGGTGTGTGGCTGCTGCTGGACGCGCCCCACGGCCTGGACGTGAAGGACGAGGCCACGCTGGCGCGGCTGCTCGCGCACGTGCCGCTGGACCGCACGCCGGTGCACCTGGAGCCGACCGCGGACGTGCTGCGGCCCGCGTCCCTGCTCCTGGAGGTGCTGGCGAAGAAGGCCGGCGCCGCGAAGCAGGCCCTGCGCGGCAGCCTGGGAATCGACCCCATCGCGGCGCTCGCGCGACACGGCGCCGCGAAGGTGGACGTGGCCCGCACTCTGGCGGAGGCCGCGCCGATCATCACGTCGCTGCTCAAGGACGCTCCGGGCCTGCGTGCGCTGCTCGTGTCGTCGCGCCCCTGGGCGGACGCGGGCGCCACATCCATGCATGAGCTCGCGTGGAGCATCGCCACTGGCGTGGAGTACCTGCGCGAGCTGGAGCGCGCGGGCGTGTCCCCGAGCGAGGCCGCGAGGTCCATGCAGTTCGCCCTGTCCGTGGGCGGCCAGTTCTTCCCGGAGATCGCCAAGCTGCGCGCGGCGCGGCTGCTCTGGTCCAAGGTCGTCGCCGCTTCGGGCGGCGCGTCGGAGTCGCAGGCCATGGCGCTGCACGCGCGCACGGCCAGCGCCACCAAGACGCGGCGCGACCCGTGGGTGAACATCCTGCGCGGCACCGCGGAGTCCTTCGCCGCCATCGTCGCGGGCGCGGACAGTGTGAGCACCGCTCCCTTCGACGAGCCCCTGGGCACGCCCGACGAACAGGGCCGGCGCCTCGCGCGCAACACGCAGCTCATCCTGCGCGACGAGTCCAGCCTCAATCGCGTCGCGGACCCCGCGGGCGGCAGCTACTACCTGGAGCAGCTCACCGGGGAGCTGGCCCGCGCGGCCTGGACGGAGCTGCAACGCATTGAAGCGCTGGGCGGCATCTCCCGCGCCATCGCGCAGGGCGACGTGGCCCGCGTCCTCACGGAGACGCGCACCGCGCGCGACAAGGCCGTGCGCACGCGCAAGCTCCCCATCGTGGGCGTCAGCGAGTTCCCCCACCTCCACGAAGCCCCCGTGCAGCGCGAGGCCCGCGCCGCCATACCCGCGCAGGGTGAAGGCATCATCGCGCCGCCTGTCCCGGTGCGCGTGTCCGAGGCCTTCGAGTCCCTGCGCGACGCGAGCGACCGCTACCACGCGGCGCACGGCGTCCGTCCTCGCGCCTTCATGGCGAACCTGGGCACCGTGGCGGAGCACACCGCGCGCTCCACGTGGATCGCCAACGTGCTCGCCGTGGGCGGCATCGAGGCCAACGAGCACCACGGCTTCGCGGACGCGAACGCCGCCGCGGAGCTGTTCGCCAAGGCGGGCACGACGCTCGCCGTCATCTCCGGCCCGGATGCCCTCTACCCGGAAGCCCTGCCCACCTATGTCGCGGCCCTCAAGGCGAAGGGCGCCCGCACGGTCGCCGTCGCGGGCCGTCCCGGTGACCACGAGGCCGCCTTCCGCGCGGCTGGCGTGGACCTCTTCCTCTACGCGGGAGCGGACCTGTTCCAGCTCCTGAAGACGCTGCACACGCAACTGGGAGTGGCCTGATGCGCCCCACCGTTCCGGACTTCTCCCGCGTCGCCTTCGACGCCCCTGAAACCCAGACGCCCGCGCCCGTGCTGGAGCAGCAGCGCGCGCACGCGAGCCAGGCCACGGCCACCGCCGAACGCTGGGACACGCCCGAGGGCATCCCGGTGAAGCCGCTCTACACCCGCGAGGACCTGGAGGGCGTGGCGCACCTGGGCTCGCTGCCGGGCCTGCCTCCGTTCGTGCGCGGCCCCTACTCCACCATGTACGTGCAGCAGCCGTGGACGGTGCGCCAGTACGCGGGCTTCTCCACGGCGGAGGCGTCCAACGCCTTCTACCGCCGCAACCTCGCGGCCGGGCAGAAGGGCCTGTCCATCGCGTTCGACCTGGCCACGCACCGGGGCTACGACAGCGACCACCCGCGCGTCGCGGGTGACGTGGGCATGGCGGGCGTCGCCATCGACTCCATCAAGGACATGCGCATCCTGTTCGACCGCATCCCGCTCGACCAGATGAGCGTGTCGATGACGATGAACGGCGCCGTCCTCCCCGTGCTCGCGCTCTACGTGGTCGCGGCCGAGGAACAGGGCGTGAAGCCCGAGCAGCTCAGCGGGACCATCCAGAACGACATCCTCAAGGAGTTCATGGTCCGCAACACGTACATCTATCCGCCCGGCCCCTCGATGCGAATCATCGGGGACATCTTCAAGTTCACGGCGGAGCGGATGCCGCGCTTCAACAGCATCAGCATCAGCGGCTACCACATGCAGGAAGCCGGAGCGACGCAGGACCTGGAGCTGGGCTACACGCTCGCGGACGGCGTGGAGTACGTGCGCGCGGGACTCGCCGCGGGCCTGGGCGTGGACGCGTTCGCCCCGCGTCTGTCGTTCTTCTGGGCCATTGGGATGAACTTCTTCATGGAGGTGGCCAAGATGCGCGCGGCCCGCCTCCTCTGGGCCCGCCTCATCAAGGGCTTCAACCCCAAGAGCGACAAGAGCCTGGCGCTGCGCACCCATTGCCAGACGTCCGGTTGGAGCCTCACCGCGCAGGACGTCTACAACAACGTCGTGCGCACCTGCGTGGAGGCCATGGCCGCGACGCAGGGCCACACCCAGAGCCTGCACACCAACTCGCTGGACGAGGCCATCGCGCTGCCCACCGACTTCAGCGCGCGCATCGCCCGCAACACCCAGCTCTATCTCCAGTTGGAGAGCGGCACCACGCGCGTCATCGACCCGTGGGGCGGCAGCTACTACGTGGAGCGCCTCACCCACGAGCTGGCCCAGAAGGCCTGGGCCCACATCCAGGAAGTGGAGGCGCTGGGCGGCATGACCAAGGCCATCGACGCGGGCCTGCCCAAGCTGCGCATCGAAGAGGCCGCCGCGCGCACGCAGGCGCGCATCGACTCCGGACGCCAGGCCATCATCGGCGTGAACAAGTACCCGCCGGAGCGCGCGGACAACATTGAAATCCTCAAGGTGGACAACTCCGCCGTGCGCGAGGCGCAGATTGCCCGCCTGCGCGAGCTGCGCGCGGAGCGCAACGCGGAAGACGTCCGCCGCCGCCTGGACGCGCTCACCGAAGCGGGCCGCCGCAACGAGGGCAACCTGCTGGCGCTGGCCATCGACGCGGCTCGGGCGAAGGCCACCGTGGGCGAAATCAGCGACGCCCTGGAGAAGGTCTTCGGGCGCTACGAGGCCACCGTGCGTGGGGTGACGGGCGTGTATTCAGCGGAAGCCGGACAGGCGCAGGGCATCGCGGAGGCGCGGGCGAAGGCGGATGACTTCCTGGCGCGCTTCGGCCGCCGGCCGCGCATCCTCATCGCGAAGATGGGCCAGGACGGCCACGACCGCGGGCAGAAGGTCATCGCCACCGCGTTCGCGGACCTGGGCTTCGACGTGGACATCGGGCCGCTGTTCCAGACGCCGGAGGAATCCGCGCGCCAGGCGGTGGAGAACGACGTGCACGTGGTGGGCGCGTCGTCGCTCGCCGCGGGCCACCTCACGCTGGTGCCGCAGCTCAAGCACGCCCTCAAGGCCCTGGGCCGCGAGGACATCATGGTCGTGGTGGGCGGCGTCATCCCGCCGCAGGACTACGACGCGCTTCGCGCCGCGGGCGCCGCCGCCATCTTCGGCCCGGGCACCGTCATCTCGAAGGCCGCCATCGAGCTGCTCGACAAGCTGGCCGCCGAGCAGGAGGCGGCGTGAAGCTGCTGCCCGCGGACACCTACGTGGACGGCGTGCGCGCGGGCGACAGGGCGGTGCTCGCGCGCGCCATCACGCTGGTGGAGAGCGAGCACCCGAAGCACGCCGCGCTCGCGCAGGAGGTGCTGACGAAGCTGCTGCCCTACACCGGCAAGAGCCGCCGCGTGGGCATCAGCGGCGTGCCGGGCGTGGGCAAGAGCACCTTCATCGACGCGCTGGGCATGCACCTGGTGGGCGGCGGCAAGAAGGTGGCGGTGCTCGCCATCGACCCGTCCAGCAGCATCACGGGCGGCAGCATCCTGGGCGACAAGACGCGCATGTACCGGCTGGCTCGTGAAATGGCCGCGTACATCCGCCCCAGCCCCTCCAGCGGCACGCTGGGCGGCGTCGCGCGCAAGACGCGGGAGACGCTGCTGCTCTGCGAGGCCGCGGGCTTCGACGTGGTGCTGGTGGAGACCGTGGGCGTGGGCCAGTCCGAGACGGTGGTCGCGGACCTGGTGGACTTCTACCTGGTGCTGATGCTCGCGGGCGCAGGTGACGAACTGCAGGGCATCAAGCGCGGCATCCTCGAAGTCGCGGACATGGTGGCCATCAACAAGGCGGACGGCGACAACCTGCCACGCGCCACTCGGGCCCGCGCGGAGTACCGCGCCGCCCTGCACCTGATGCGCCCCGGCGCGGAGCCGGTGGTCACCACGTGCAGCGCCATGGAGGGCACCGGCATCGACACGCTGTGGGCCTCCGTGGAGGACGTCGTCGCGAAGCGCGTTGCCTCCGGCGAGCTTTCACACCGGCGTACCCAGCAGCAGGTGGGCTGGATGTGGGCCATGGTGAACGACGGCCTGCGAGCAGCCCTGCGGGCGCACCCCGAGGTGGCCGCCCTGGTGCCGGTCCTGGAGCAGGCCGTACGCGAAGGCCGCGCGACGCCCACCTCCGCCGCACTGCGTGTGCTGGGGGCATTCCTGCCGCAATCGCAGGCCTGACAAGGCGCGTCGTCCAACGGCCAACGCCTGTCTCAATCGCTTGCCGGGCCTGCACTGCACTCCTAGTGTACGCCCGTGCGACACCCCCAACCGACCACCGCTCCCCAGCCGTACCGGCCCCAGCACCACGTCCGCATCGTCACGGCCGCCAGCCTCTTCGACGGACACGACGCGGCCATCAACGTGATGCGCCGCCTGATGCAGTCCTCCGGCGCGGAGATCATCCACCTGGGCCACAACCGGTCCGTGGCTGAAATCGTGGACTGCGCCATCCAGGAGGACGCCCAGGGCATCGCCCTCACGTCCTACCAGGGCGGCCACGTCGAGTACTTCAAGTACATGATCGACCTGCTGCGCGAGCGCGGCGCGAACATCAAGGTGTTCGGCGGCGGCGGCGGCACCATCCTCCCCACGGAAATCGACGAGCTGCACAAGTACGGCGTCGCGCGCATCTATTCCCCGGACGACGGCCGCGCCATGGGCCTGCAGGGGATGATCGACGACCTCATCTCCCAATGTGACTTCGAGAAGCGCCCGTCCGACTTCAAGGGCCTGCTCAAGGACCCGCTGCCCCGCGAGCCGGAGCGCATCGCGTCGCTCATCACCATCGCGGAGAACTTCGCGGACGCGGGCGAAGAGCTGCGCACCGCACTGAAGACCGCCGGCACGAACGCGCCCCGGGTGCCCGTGCTGGGCATCACCGGCACGGGCGGCGCCGGCAAGTCCAGCCTGGTGGACGAGCTGGTGCGCCGCTTCCTGGCGGACTTCCCGGACAAGACGCTCGCGGTGCTCTCCGTGGATCCGTCCAAGCGCAAGTCCGGCGGCGCGCTGCTGGGCGACCGCATCCGCATGAACGCCATCGACAACCCGCGCGTCTACATGCGCTCGATGGCCACCCGGCAGAGCAACCTGGCCCTGTCCCGGCACGTCGCCCATTCGATTGAAGTCTGCAAGGCGGCGGGCTTCGACCTCATCGTGGTGGAGACCTCCGGCATCGGTCAGTCGGACACCGAAATCACCGAGCACTCGGACGTGGCGCTCTACGTGATGACGGCCGAGTACGGCGCGGCGACGCAGCTCGAGAAGATCGACATGCTCGACTTCGCGGACGTCATCGCCATCAACAAGTTCGACAAGCGCGGGTCGCTGGACGCGCTGCGCGACGTGCGCAAGCAGTGGAAGCGCAACCACAACGCCTTCACCCTGGCCGAGGACGCGGTGCCCGTGTACGGCACCATCGCGTCGCAGTTCAACGACCCGGGCATGAACACGCTCTACCGGGCCCTCATCGACGCGCTGGTGAAGAAGACGGGCGCGACGCTGGACAGCCGCTTCCAGCTCTCGCCCGGCATGAGCGAGAAGAAGTGGATCATCCCCCCGGAGCGCACGCGCTACCTGGCCGAAATCGTCGACGCCTGTGAGGACTACGACGGCTTCGTGCGCGCCCAGGCCGCCATCGCCCGGCGCATGTACCAGCTGCACGGCACCATCCAGGCCCTGCGCCAGAACGTGGGGAAGAAGAAGCTCGAAATCGTCGAGCCGAAGGACGCCACGGACGTGGTGCAGGTGACGGAGCGCGTGGAGGGCGAGCCCGCGTACCTGGGCGACCTGGTGGCGCTGTACCAGGACCTGGAGAGCCGCCTGCACGCGGACTGCCGGCGCCTGCTGGCCGAGTGGCCCGCGACGAAGAAGCGCTACGCGGCGTCCAAGTACCAGTTCCAGGTGCGCGACAAGGTCATCGAGCTGGACCTCATCAGCGAGACGCTGTCGCACCTGCGCGTGCCCAAGATTGCCCTGCCGAAGTATGAGGATTGGGGCGACATCCTGACGTGGCTGCTGCGGGAGAACGCGCCGGGCGCCTTCCCGTTCACCGCGGGCGTCTTCCCGCTCAAGCGCGAGGGCGAGGACCCGGCGCGCATGTTCGCGGGCGAGGGCGGCCCGGAGCGCACCAACAAGCGCTTCCACTACGTGTCACGCGGCCTGCCGGCGAAGCGCCTGTCCACGGCGTTCGACTCGGTGACGCTGTACGGCGAGGACCCGGACCACCGGCCGGACATCTACGGCAAGGTGGGCAACTCGGGCGTGTCCATCGCGAACGTGGACGACGCGAAGAAGCTCTACTCCGGCTTCGACCTGGCGGACCCGTCCACGTCCGTGTCCATGACCATCAACGGCCCGGCGCCCATGCTGCTGGGCTTCTTCCTCAACGCCGCGGTGGATCAGCAGTGCGAGAAGTGGATCCGCGCCAACGGCAAGGTGGAGGAGGTCGAGAAGAAGATTGAAGCACTCTACAAGGAGCGCGGCCTGCCGCGTCCGCGCTACCAGGGCGAGCTGCCCCAGGGCAACGACGGCCTGGGCCTGCTGCTGCTGGGCGTGTCCGGTGACGAAGTGCTGCCGGCGGACGTCTACGCGAAGATCCGCGCGTCCACGCTGCAGGCGGTGCGCGGCACGGTGCAGGCGGACATCCTCAAGGAGGACCAGGCGCAGAACACCTGCATCTTCTCCACGGAGTTCGCCCTGCGCGTGATGGGTGACATCCAGCAGTACTTCATCGACCAGAAGGTGCGGAACTTCTACTCGGTGTCGATTTCCGGGTACCACATCGCGGAGGCCGGGGCGAACCCCATCTCCCAGCTGGCCTTCACGCTGGCGAACGGCTTCACCTTCGTCGAGTACTACCTGTCGCGCGGGATGAACATCGACGACTTCGCGCCCAACCTGTCGTTCTTCTTCTCCAACGGCATGGACCCCGAATACGCGGTGCTGGGGCGCGTGGCCCGCCGCATCTGGGCCAAGGCCATCCGGGACAAGTACGGCGGCAACGACCGGTCGCAGAAGCTGAAGTATCACATCCAGACGTCCGGCCGTTCCCTGCACGCGCAGGAGATTGCCTTCAACGACATCCGCACCACGCTGCAGGCGTTGCTGGCGCTCAACGACAACTGCAATTCGTTGCACACGAACGCCTACGACGAGGCCATCACCACGCCCACGGAGGAGAGCGTGCGGCGCGCGCTGGCCATCCAGCTGGTCATCAACAAGGAGTTCGGCCTGTCGAAGAACGAAAACCCCAACCAGGGCTCGTTCATCATCGAGGAGCTGACGGACCTGGTGGAGGCGGCGGTGCTCAACGAGTTCCGCGCCATCTCCGAGCGCGGCGGCGTGCTGGGCGCGATGGAGCGCATGTACCAGCGCTCCAAGATTCAAGAGGAGTCGCTCTACTACGAGATGCAGAAGCACGACGGGACGCTGCCCATCATCGGCGTGAACACCTTCCTGGATCCGAAGGGTTCCCCCACGGTGACGCCGCCGGAAGTCATCCGCGCGACGAAGGAGGAGAAGGACTACGCCATCACCGCGCGTGACGCCTTCTGGAAGCGCAACGCGAAGACGGCGCCCGCGGCGCTGGAGGCGGTGCGCCGCGCGGCCCTGGACAACGGCAACGTGTTCGGCGCGCTGATGGACGCCTGCAAGGTGTGCACGCTGGGCCAGCTGTCCCGCGCGCTGTACGAGGTGGGCGGCCAGTACCGGCGCAACATGTGATGCGAGCGCCGCGGTCCCGGGTTTCCTGCCCGGGACCGCGGCGCGGGTTCATTCGGGGGCCAGGACTTCGAACTGGCAGCTGGAGTCCCCGAGCGTGGCCGTGGAGTCCGTCCACAGGTCGATGTTGTAGGTCCCGGACGTGGGTGCATTGATGCTCTGCACCCAGCGTTGGCCTACATGTTCCCGGGTGGACTGCACCCAGGTGCCCAGGCCCAGGCTGACGTCCGCGTACAGCTGCACCTGCCCCGGGGTTTCCTTCCAATCACAGCTGAACTGGTAGCGCTGACCGGCCGTGCCCTGGAAGGAAAGAACGTCGTGGTCCACCGGGTCCGGGATGCGAACGGACACGGTCTGCGTTGGCCCTGTCAGCGGCGTCGCCGTGGCCAGGGTGTCGCCGTGGTCATCCGCGCCCAGGTCCTCGATCTGGAGCGTGTAGTGACCCTGCACCCAATACGCCGGCACGGCGGGACTGATGTTCACGCTCACGAAGTGCGAAGTCTGGGACGTCTTGAAGGCCGTCCTCGTGCGGTCACCCGGCGGACCGGTGAACTCGCCGCCCGGTCTGGCATTGCGAACCTCGCAGGCCTTGTCGCCGTCGATGGTGCATGCCCCCCGGTAGTGGTGACCGGCCAGGACGCTCAGGGAGAAGACGTCCGTGTCCGTGACGGTTTCAATCTTCGCCTGCACGGACGAGGTGCCCGCTCCGAGCCGGGTGGCGGTCTCCACGGTGTCGCCGTGGTCCTCCGCCCCCATGTCCTTCAGGACGCACGAATACGGCTGGGTGGTGGTGTTGTCCTGCTGGTCCTTGATGGATGCGAAGAAGACGCCCCCTGGAGACTTGAAGGCCGTGGCGGCATGGTTCTGCAGGGTTGTGTCGTTGTTCGCGACGCCGTAGCGCTGCCCGCTATCATTGATGATGGACAGGTCCCAGTACGGCGTGGGGAAGGTGCAGTCGAGCACGTAGACCTTGCCCGCCACGGTCTTGAAGGAGAGCAGGTCCCGTTCTCCCCAGTGCTCCCCCTTGCCCACCAGGACCTGCTCCGAGGGCGTCCAGGGTGTCGCCGTGGTGGGCAGGTCGCCGTGGTCGTCCGGCCCCATGTCCACGAAGCGGAACGTGAAGGGCCGACGGGCACCCTCGGCCACCCGCGACACCTCCACGGTATGAAAGACGTTCCCCTTCAGTCCCGACCAATGCCGGGTGATGACGGAGGAGGTGGGGGGGAGCAGGCCTTCATACGCGAGCGTCGTGAAAGTCCCTTCCGCCAGGCTCAAGTAGTGGCCGTCGTTCTCCGCTTCGATGATGAAGTCGTAGTGGTGTCCGGCCTGGGTGAGGAAGGCGAACCGGAGCGGTACGCCCCAATCGCCCCACGGGACGGAGTGGACCTCCGTGAACGACGGCGTCAGCAGCGTGTGGCCCTCCGGGATGACGGGCGGTTGCTCCGTCGAACCGGCGTCCGAACCCGCGTCCGGCTCGGTCCCGGCATCGGTCCCGGCGTCGATGGTGGCTCCCGCGTCAGGCGAGGGATCGTCCTTGGAGTCACAGGCGCTCAGCGCGAAAAGACAGGCGCCGAGCATGAAGGCAGGCAGCGGACGTCTCAAGACAGGCATTGAATGGGCTCCCCCTCTGGAGGACGCCCACCCTATGCGATGGCTGGCGCTTCGCCAAACAACCCTTGCGCATTCACTCTCAGTAAGGACTCGACGTGGGGCGGATGATGATTTCGCTCACGTCCACGTCCGCGGGCTGGCTGATGGCGTAGCTGATGGCGCGGGCGATGGCGTCCGCCGGAATGGCGTCCTTGCGGAACTCGCGCATGTACTCGCGCGACGCCGGGTCGCTGATGCTGTCCGCCAGCTCCGACGTGGTGACTCCCGGCGAAATCACCGTCACCCGGATGTCCGCGCCCACCTCCTGGCGCAGGCCTTCGGAGATGGCCATCACCGCGAACTTCGTGGCGCAGTACACCGCCGCCGTCGGGCTCACCGCGTGCCCGCCAATGGAGGACAGGTTGATGAACTGCCCCGCCTTCTGACGCTTCATCACCGGAAGCCCCGCGGCAATGCCGTGCAGCACGCCCCGGATGTTCACGTCGATCATCCGGTCCCACTCGTCCAGCTTCAGCTCCTCCAGCCTGGACAGCGGCATCACCCCCGCGTTGTTGATGAGCACGTCCAGCCGCCCGAACTCCTTCAGCGTGAAGGCCACGAAGCCCTCCACGTCCTCGCGCTTCGTCACGTCCAACGCCTTGTAACGAGCCTCGCCGCCCTTCGACCTCAGCTCGCCCGTCAGCGTCTCCAGCCGGTCCGTCCGGCGCGCGCCCAGCACCACCTTCGCCCCCTGACTGGCGAGCAGGCGGGCCGTCGCCTCGCCAATGCCGCTGCTCGCTCCGGTGATGGCCACCACCTTGCCCTTCATGTCCGTCGTCATCGCTTCCGTCCTCGCTCTTTGGGCCCGGCACGAGGGGTGCCGGGGATGACTGCACCCTCTCAAGGAGCGTGGGGACGGCGGTATCCGGATGCTCGCGGACTCTTGCCCATTCCTGCACGAGCGCCCATCCCCGGCGGGAGTTAGAACGAACGCGCATGCCGACCGACCTGAGCCCGCACCTGTCCGAGCTGGCGACGCTGCTGGAGCGCCACACGCCCACGGACGGCATCCACGCCACCGCCATCCCCCGCATGGTGCTCATCCGCGCCTCCCAGCCCTCCACGCCCCTGCACGCGCTGCAAGAGCCGGCGCTGTGCATCGTGGCGCGGGGCCGCAAGCAGGTGCTCCTGGGCGACGAGCTGTATGTCTATGGACCGGACCAGTGCCTCGTCGCGTCCGTGGACCTGCCAGTCACGGGGCAGGTGGTGGAGGCCTCTCCCGACGCGCCCTACCTCTGCTTCCGGTTGGACCTGGAGCCCGGGCAGCTGGGCAGCCTGATGATGGAGGCGGCGCTGGAGGCGCCCGGCCCCACGGACATGGTCCGAGGCCTGGCCCTGGGTCCGGTGGGCGCGCCGCTGCTGGACGCGACGGCGCGGCTGGTGCGGCTGTTGGACACGCCGCGCGACATCCCCGTGCTCGCGCCGCTCGTCATCCGCGAAATCCTCTACCGCCTGCTGTCCGGCGAGAACTCCGAACGGCTGCGGCGCATCGCCATGGCGGACAGCCGCCGCGAGTCCGTCACCCGCGCCATCCACTGGCTCAAGGAGCACTACGCCGCGCCGCTGCGCATCGAACGGCTGGCGCGCACCGTCCACATGAGCCCGTCCGCGCTCCACCACCACTTCAAGTCCGTCACCGCGATGAGCCCGCTGCAGTACCAGAAGCAGCTGCGGCTCCAGGAGGCCCGCCGCCTGATGCTGGCCCAGGCCATGGACGCGGCCATGGCCGGACACTCCGTGGGCTACGAGAGCCCGTCCCAGTTCAGTCGCGAGTACAGCAGGATGTTCGGTGCACCACCTTCGCGTGACATCGCGAGGCTGCGGGAGTCCCTCGCTTCCGGCCCAACGGCAGTGCGCTAGCCCCCGGGGCCGATGGCGGACCCGGCGCATCGTTTCCACGTTTGCCCCCCTTCCGTGGCCATCGCACCGGAAGGCATCCCTGGCGGGAGGGGCGCGATGTCATCTGGCGAAGGCGGAGACTGGGGACTGAAGCACACGGCGGCACGGCTCACCGCCGAGGAGCTGGAGCAGGTGGCCCGCGAGGAGCCGCCTCGGGATTCGGCCCTGCCCCCCTCGGGCAGCGCCGTGCGGTTCCTGCGGGTGCACCTCATGCGCATCGCGGGCCACCTGGGCGAGTTGCAGCCGCCGGACTTCAGGGAGCTGGTGGGCCAGGCACTCCAGACCGCGGAGGGGCCCACGCCCCTGCTCTTCGTCGCCCAGCTGCGGGAGCGGCTCGCCTTCGAGCGGACCAGCTCACGGCTCTACGCGGGCCTGCTGGTGAAGACCCATGCCCTGGGCAGCTACCCGGGAGGCCCCACGCCGGAGCGGCTGGTGGAGCTGCACAACCAGGAGCTGGACCACCTGAACCTCATCCGCGAGTGCATCTACCGGCTCGGCGTGGACGCGTCCCAGCTGACGGCGCAAGGGGACGGCGCGGATCCGCGTCCCCATGGACTGCTGAGGGCCGTGGACGACCCGTGCGCCACGCTCCCGGACGCACTGCGCGCGGTCCTCATCGCCGAAATCCTCAACAACGCCGGCTGGGCGATGCTCGTGGACCTGGCCCAGGAGCTGGGACCTCCCGACCTGGTGGACGCCTTCCGCGAAGTCCTGCGCGAGGAGACGCTCCACCTGGAAGAGGTCACCACCTGGGTCGCCAACCTGCCGGACGACGTCCGCGTCACCGACGCGCGGGCCTCCGCCAGCTGAGGCGTCAGCGGGCCACGGGCCGCCTGCGGGCCACGCGCTCCCGCACGGTGGCGATGAAGGCCGGCTTGTCCGCGCTGCCCTTCACGCCGTCGAAGTCCAGGTCCAGGTTCTCGGCGACGGCCCGGAGGTATTCCAGACAGGGCTCGTCCGCGGGCGTCTTCCCTTCCGCGAACAGTGGATGGCAGACAGGGCAGTAATTGACCACCCAGACGCGCTCGCCGTCTGGAATCTCCAGCGAGACGGGGCCGCCGTCGCTCCTGTCTTCTTCGTACGGCTCGATGCGCCAGACGCCCGTGGCGTCATCGTCGTCCATGAGCAGCTCGCGGTAGTTGAGGCTGGGGACGAACTCCCACTCGCCCCAGTCGTAGCCGTAGGGCTTCGTCTGCGTGCGGCGGGCGCGGCCCCGGGCCTCCTCGAAGGCGTCCGCGTCCTCCGGCGCCTCATCGGCGGCGAAGAAGAACAGGTCCAGGATGGCTTCGTCGTTGCCGATGCCCTCCTCCTCGCACTCCTTGCCGGTCTTCTCACCGCACTCGAACGACGAGGGAGGACCGCAGACGCTGCATCGGTAGTCGTGGACGCCCATGGCTCCAAGCCTACCCCTTCTGGCCGCGCGCCCTGGTCTCCGTCATTCGCCCTGGGGCGGGTCCTGGATGATGTTGAAGGTGCACGTGAGCTCACCGCCGTCTTCGTAGCGATAGACGAAGCGGCCCTGGGCCTGCCCATCCGCGTAGGCCCGCCGCTCCAGTGTCAGCGTTGCCTCCGTCGGGATGCCGGCGACGGAGGGATAGCCCACCAGGTTGGAGGCGATCGGGAGCCAGTCGCCCACCTTCGACGTGTCCTCGGCCACCAGCGAGTCCCCCTGCCGCAGGAGCTTCGCGGACCAGCCCCCCTCCGTCACCGGACGCAGCCCCGGCATCCAGATGTCCACGCCGAAGCTCGAGAGCCCGGAGTCGTCGTCGGGCGTGTAGAACAGGATGAGCTGCGTGCCATTGGGCCCGCCGATTGCGCCGATGCGCTCCCCGACCCTCAGCATGTTGCTCGCCAGGGGCCAGGCGACGCGCCGGGCGCCGTAGGCGCCGCGGCATTCGCCTTGGGGAGCGGAATCGCAGGCGGTAGCAGTCGAGACGCACACCAACAGCGACAATGCACTGCGGGACAGGGGTCGGAGCATCCGCCCATTTTAACCAAGGTCTCTCCCTCTCATGTCAGTCCCACCGCGTCATTCCTCGCCATCTTTCAACACGTCGAAGGTGCACGTCAGCCCGCCGCCATCCGCGTAGCAGTAGACGAGGTGCCCTTGCGCGGCATACGCCGTCGCGTCCTTCAGCGTCACCGAGCCCTCCACCGGAACACCGGGCGGGGACTGATAGCCGGTCCCCGAGCCGATGTTCCCCACCCATCGCGTCACCAGCGACGACTCCGTGGGCATCAGCCGCGCCTCCCGGGGCGTGAGGCTCACGGTCCGGTTCTTCACCCGGGCGTCCGCCACCAGGTGGATGTCCACCCCGAAGCCCTCGACGGTGCTCCTGGCGGAGCCCGGGCTCCCTGCAATTCCTGCCATCCCCTTCCCGCGGGGAGGGTGAGATGACGCGCCACGGGTGAGCATGCTATGAGGCTGTCGCCGTCTGTCTTTGCCCTTCGCGGTCCGCTCCGGTCAGACGTTGTCTCCCCGGTCGTTCCATCATCCACATTTTTCATTTCCCGCCCGGGGGAGGCGTGGGGCCGTGGGCCCTTCGTGGGCTGCCTCCGGGTTCGTGCCTGGAGTCGTATGTCTTTCCTGTCGGGTTCCGTCCGCGCCTCGCGCCTGGCCATGGCCGCGCTGACCTCCCTGTCCCTGACCCTGGGAGGCTGCGCCACGCTTCCTCCGCGAGGACAGGTCGTCATGCGCGACGTGTCCTTCCCCCTGCGTGACTTCCGCATGCCGTCCGGCCTGCGCGTGGTGGTGGAGCGCGATGCGCGCGCACCCGTGGTGGCGGTGGTCGCGGTGGTGGGCGCGGGAGGCTCCAGCGATCCGGGCGGCAAGGAGGGACTGGCGCACCTGGTGGAGCACCTGGCCTTCCGCGCGCGTCCCGCCAACGGGCCCTCCGTGCAGGCGCGGCTCAATGCCTCCGGCGCTGGGCACTCCAACGCCTCCACCAGCCTGGACTACACCGCGTATGAAGAGCTCGCGCCCAAGGAGTCGCTGGGCGCGCTGGTGAAGCTGGAGGGGGAGCGGCTGTCGTCGCCGCTCTCCAACGTCAGCCCGGAGGTCTTCGCGGTGGAGCGCGAGGTGGTGCGCAACGAGCTGCGCCAGCGCAACGAGACGGGCTACGTGGGCCAGGTGTTCAGCTGGGTGCACGCGGCGTCGTTCCCGGCGGGGGACCCGTACGCGCGGCCCGTGGTGGGTTCGCACGAGTCGCTGTCCGCCCTCACCCTGACGGACGCGCACCGCTTCGCGCGCGCCCACTACCGCCCGGACAACGTCACCCTGGTCATCTCCGGGGACGTGGACCTGGCGGAGGTGGAGGCCACGCTCCTTCAGAACCTGCCGCCCGCGTGGGTGGGCACCGGCGCCCCGCTGGCCCTGGACACGCGCCTGCCCGCGAAGCGCCCGGAGCCCGCGGTCGCTCCAGTCAGCAAGACGATGCCGGTGTACGCGGCGGCGGTGCCGTCGCCGGAGCTGTACCTGTCCTGGGTGCTGCCGCGCTCCTTCGACGAGGCCAGCGCCCTGCATGACTTCGTGGGCGTCAGCCTGGACAGCAACCTCTGGGAGGCGGTGCGCAGCGATGGCGACATCGCGGGCATCTCCACGGGGCTGGTGCCCGGCACCCGCGCGTCGCTGCTCATCGTGCGCGTGCACCTGTCTCGCGGGGACCACCCGGAGCGCAGCGCGGAGAAGGTCCTGGACCAGGTGCACAAGACCTGGAGCGGGGAGATTGAAGCCAGCGGCGTGCTGGGCCAGGAGTTCAACTTCCAGTCCCTGCGCCGCCAGGTGGTGACGAACATGGTGCTGGAGTCGGAGCGGCTGCTGGCGCGGACCCGGAGCCGCGCGCTGCTCACCCACTTCACCACGGACGTGCGCTCGTACACGCGCTCGCAGATGGCGCTGATGGGGCTGGGCGGGAGCAAGGTGACGGACTTCGCGTACCAGTGGCTCCAGCGCGACCGGGCGCACGCCATCCTCGTGCGGCCGGGAGAGAGCGGCACGCCGACGGCGCTCCCCACGCTGGCGAAGCTGCCCGGGGGCGAGCCCGCGGTGGAGGGCGGCGAGCGCGTCACGCCGTCCATGCTGGCGGCCACCACGGCGCCCGTGCAGGTGCTGAAGCTGGAGAACGGCATGGAGGTGCTGCTGGTGCCCCGGCCGGGCCTGCCGGTGGTGCGGGTGGGCGCGGCGATGGGCGGCGGAACGGCGCACGGGGTGAAGCCGGGCGTGGCGGACCTGGCGAAGTGGGGCTCCTTCCGCGAGTCGCACTTCGAGGGCCGCCCGAGCGACTGGGGCCTGCACGAGTCCACCCGCACGGCGCTGGACCACGTGCGCGTGGACATGGCCGGCACGGCGGGCAACGTGGGCAACATGCTGGCGATGCTCGCGGAGGACCTGTCCACCACCCGCACGTCGGAGGCCGTGGTGCGCTACTGGCGCGAGCAGGTGCAGCCCTGGCGTGAGGCGGTGGACACGCGGCCGGAAGTGCTCGCGCACCGGAACCTGATGCAGGCGCTCTACGGCACGCACCCCTACGCCACCGAGGCCACGGGCGCGCAGATGGCGAAGGTGTCCTGGTCGGAGGCGCAGGAGTGGCTGGAGGACGTCTACCGCCCGGGCAACACGACGGTGGTGGTGGCGGGGGAGTTCGAAGTGAAGGACGTCGAGCCGATGGTGCGCAAGTACCTGGGCGACTGGAGCCGGGGCAAGCCGCAGCCGGTGGCCGTGCCGCCCGCGCCGGCGCTGCCCGCGGCGTCCGCGAAGGTGAACACGCTCTTCACCGCGCGGCCCGGGGCCACGCAGGGCCAGGTGCAGCTGGCCTGCCGGCTGCCCACGGCCACGCCGGAGCTGGAGGCGCGCTACGCGCTGATGGCGGAGCTGCTGGAGGTGGAGGCCTACGAACGGACGCGCTCCGGAACGGGAGCGTCCTACGGCTTCGGCGCCGAGCCCTGGATTGGCCGGGGCGGCGCGGCGCACCTCCTGCTGGGCGGCAGCCTGGATGCGCAGCGGATGAGCGAAGGCGTGGCGTCGCTGCGCGAGACGCTGGCGGCGTTCGCGAAGGAGGTGTCCGAAAAGGACCTGGCGAATGCCCGCGCGCGGTTGCTGGCGCGGCAGGGGGTGTCGTTCATCTCCACGGATGCGTGGGTGGAGGCGCTGCTCGAGGCGCGCGTGCGGGGCTTCCCGGTGGAGTCGGTGGCGCAGCGCCCCGCGCACCTCCAGGCGGTGACGGCGGACGCGCTGAAGCAGGAGTTCGCGGGCTGCCTCCAGCGCCTCGTGGTGAGCGTCACGGGGGATGAGCAGCCCAGCCGCGCCGCGCTCCAGGCGGTGTCGGTGCCGTAGCGGGAAGGCCTCCGGTCCGGCGGGCACGACCCGCCGGGCCGCGTGCCTTCGTATGATGGGGCATGCGAGTCATGGACCCCCGCCGGACGCGGTATCTGCTGGGTGCGCTGCTGTCATGGGGCGCCTCCGCCTGTCACGGGACGGACGGGCCCACGGCTCCGTGCGAGGGCGCTGACTGCGCCGCGCCCGGGCTCATCCGGGCGTTCGAGAAGGGCGCCCCGTCCTCCCGGGTGCGGCCGCGCGCGGACTTCGGCGGGCTCAAGGTGCGGCGGGCCGCTGGACGCACCTTCGTGCTGGAGACGACGCAGGACGCGGAAGGACGGGACACCCGCCGGCTCACCGTGTCCGCGCGGGACGGCACGCCCCTGTGGCGGTTCGACGCGGTGGCCCGTGACCACTTGAGTGACTTCACGGTGCACCCGTCCGGGGAGGTCACCGTGGGCCTCGAGCGCACCATCGCGCCAGGGCCGACGTACGACCTGGTGCGACTGTCCTCCGAGGGGAAGGTGTTGTCCTGGGAGCGGCTGCCCATCCCCAGGACGGTGCCCGAAGCCGACCTGGGGGGAACCCTGCTTCCCCCCGCGTTCCACATGAAGTCCGCCTATGTCCACGCCCTCACCGACGGCTGGCTGCGCACGGAGGCCCGCGGCGAGGACCTGGCCGTGGCCTTCCTGTCGCTCGTGGCCGTCCCCCCTGGCGAACCTGCCAGCTGGGAGCAGGCGTCGGGCGTGATGACGCTCCAGTGGAAGGACGGGCGCTACACCGAGCAGTGGACCCGCGTCGTCGACGGGAGCCACTTCACCCAGCCGGCCGCCTGGGCCTACGACGAATTCCGCTGGCGCGAGGCCGCGCTCCGGCCGCTGCTCGCGGTGGACGCGGACGGACGGCTGGTGGTGGGGCGCACCTGGAACAGCTCCCGCTGCCTGGCCTCCAGCCGCACGTTCAATGACTTCACCTCCGTGCACTGCCGCTCCGGCGATGACGTCACCACGCCCTCGGACACCGAACGGCAGCCCTTCGCCATGACGGCCTTCACGCCGGTGGGGACGCGCATCGGGACGCACGTCTTCGTCCCCACCCGGGCAGCGGAGTTCGTCGTCTTCGACATGGCGGTGCGCGACGGAGAGGTGGCGCTCGCGGGCACCGTGGTGACGGAGGGCACGGATGGCACCATCGCCTGGTACCCGTCCGCGCCGGGCGTGGAGGACCGGATGACGCCCTATGACGGCTATCTGGGCGTGCTGTCGCTGGACTCGGGCGCGCTGCGCTTCGAGCACCGCGTGGACACGGGCCGCGCGGACCACTTCTCCGCGTTGCGCTGGACGGACGCGGGGCTCGTCGCCGTGGGAGCCTCTGGTTGGGACCGGTGGGACGGAGGGATGAGCATCTCGCGCGGTGCGGGCCCGCTGCTCGCGCTCGCGTCCACCGATGGCCAGACGGTGCGCACGCGGCGGCCCGGCCCCGAGGGCCAGGGCCGCCATTTCCACCTGCTGGGCGTGGACGCGGACGGGGACTCGCTGGTGGCGGTGGGGCTCGCGGAGGCGCCGATGACGCACTCCGGAGACAACGGTCACCTGGAGGCCATGACCTTCGGCGGGCTCACGGTGGAGCTGCGCTGAAGCCACCCGCGCGCCCTCACGGGCTCAGTGGCCCGGCGACACGTAGCAGAAGTCAGACAGGTAGGGGCAGTCCTGCGGGCAACTGGACGGCGTCTCCCCGTCGCAGCACACGCTGTCGCCGCAGACGGGCCCGAAGCCACAATCCTGCGGGCAGTTGAAGGCATTCTCCGTGCTGGGGTCGCAGGTGTAATCGCCGCAGTAGCCGGCGGGGCTGCCGCAGTCCTGCGGGCAGTTGTAGGAGTTCTCCGTGTTGGGATTGCACACGCTGTCACCGCAGTAACCGGGGCTGCCGCAGTCCTGCGGGCAATTGTAGACATTCTCCGCGCTGGGGTCGCAGATGCTGTCACCACAGACGGCGCACAGGCCGGCGGAGGACGCGGACGCGAACCCCATGGGGCTCACGTAGCAGAAGTCAGACAGGTAGGGGCAGTCCTGCGGACAGCTGGACGGCGTCTCCCCATCACAACACACGGAGTCGCCGCAGACGGGCCCGAAGCCACGGCGGTCTCAAGCGGTGAACGCACCACGTGGGTGCTCACCATGGCACCCTGCTTGACGGGAGGCACTGGGTGCGAGGCAGAGGGAAAGCAGCAAGGCTGACAGGTGAGGACAGGCTGGAGATTCGTCGGCGTGTCATCGCTGGCGAGAACTTTGAGCAAGCGGCGCTGGCCATCGGCTGCTCGAAGAAATCCATTCAGCGGCTCCTGGTGAAGACGGGCGGAGTCGCGCCGCGCGCGCGCCCGCGCTCGCCCTTGCGCCTATCGCTGCAGGAGCGCGAGGAAGTCTCGCGCGGCGTACAGGCGGGCGAGTCGATGCGCGCCATCGCGCGTCGTTTGGGACGCTCCGCGTCCACCGTGTCGCGCGACGTGGCCGCGACGGGTGGCAGGAGGAAGTACCGGGCGTGGCGTGCCGAGGAAGGCGCTGAGCGCAGGGCGCGTCGTCCCAAGCACCGCAAACTCGCCGAAAGCAGCCCGCTGAGGGACGAGGTGGAGCAGTGCCTGGCCCGGCGCTGGAGCCCCCAGCAGATTGCCGCCAGACTGCGCTCGGACTTCCCCGAGCAGCCCCACATGCGCGTGTCTCACGAAACCATTTACCGCTCGCTCTTCGTGCAGGCACGAGGCGCGCTCCGCAAAGAGCTCGCCGCCTGCCTGCGTACAGGCCGGACCCAGCGCCGGCCCAGCAAGCGCAACGACATGGGCGGCCAGCTGCGCGACATGGTGATGCTCAGCCAGAGGCCACCGGAAGCTGAGGACCGCGCCGTCGCGGGCCACTGGGAGGGCGACCTCGTCATCGGCAAGGCAGGCAAGTCCGCTGTCGGCACCCTCGTGGAGCGCCACAGCCGCTATGTGATGTTGCTCGAGCTGCCGCACGGCCGGACGGCAGAGCGCGTCCGCGAGGCGCTGACAGCGCAGATTCAGCGGCTGCCCGAACACCTGCGCCGCTCGCTGACGTGGGACCAGGGCAAGGAGATGGCCGAGCACGCACGCTTCACCATCGACACGCAGGTCCAAGTCTACTTCTGCGACCCGCACAGCCCCTGGCAGCGCGGCAGCAACGAAAACACCAACGGTCTCCTTCGCCAATACTTCCCAAAGGGCGTGGACCTGAGCGCCCTCTCTGGCAAGCAACTCGACGCCATCGCGCATGAACTCAACGGGCGCCCGCGTCAAACACTTGCATGGCGAACGCCTGCCGAAGTATTCGCGTCAGCTGTTGCGACGACCGTTTGAGACTGCCCAGTCTTCGTGACAGGAACCATGTGATGCCGCATCTCGGTACGCCCCGGCGTACTTTGAAGCGTTCGGCCAATCTCAACTGAAGACTCCGGCACAATCTCCGTCCGGCACTCTACCGGCTCCCCATCCTGGTCACTCGCCAGCACGATGTGCACGTCGCTCACGTAACGCCCCCCTGCGGCTTCCGCGCGTTTCATGAAGTCGAGCAGCAACTGGGTACCATCCTGCCGGGCACCGAAGGCAACCGACAGCGTCCATGGCTTGAAGCCAGAGGCCGCGGCCTCCTCCCTCGTTGTCAGGGTCACTCCGTTCACCTGGTACCCCTGAGGCTTATGCATGCACCCAACTGCAACGAGAAACACCCACGCATGGCTTGCAACCCGTCTCAAGAGACCACCCCCTCCTATCGACCGCGCGGACTTCATAGCAGAAGACCGTACTGACGCGGAGTGGATGGCAGCCCCACCCGCCTTCATGCCGTGGGGACCGTCCCGCCATCGATGACGAACTCCGGACTGAACCGCGCGCTCCATCGGCACTTCGGCCAGACGCCCTCGGCCTTCCGCAGGGCCCAGTGCGCTTCCGTGAAGACGGATCGAGAGGCCTGCTCTCTCAGGACCGACCGCGGAGGCCGGCCTCCCACGCCCACTCGCCAGAGAGCAGTTGAGGAGCGTGAAGGCCATGAGGAATTGGCGTCTGTTCTTTTCGCTTCGGCACGGGGCCTTGCCTGCGTAGAGCGCCGTCGAATCGCGTCCGCGGATCCACGGGACGGCTACATCTTCGGCTCCGTGCTCAATGTGCGGTGAATCCTCCATCGACCGGCAGGCAGACGCCGACCACGAAACTCGCGCCCGGACTGCACAGCCACAACACGGCGGCTGCAACCTCGTCAGCCCGACCGAGCCGTCCAATCGACTGCTCCTTCAAGATTCCCTCCATCGCGTCTGCCTGGCCCTTCAGCATGTCCCGCACCATCGGCGTGTCGATGGTACCGGGGCAGACCGCGTTGATGCGGATGCCGCGCGGCGCGTACTCAACGCCCGCACTCTTGGTCATGCCGAGCACGGCGTGCTTGGTGCCATGGTACGCCGCGCGCTGTGGGAGTCCGACCAGGCCGCCCAGCGACGAGTTGTTCACGACCGTGCCAGACCCCTGCTCACGCATGACGCGCAGCTCGTGCTTCATGCTCGCCCAAACACCGAACTGGTTGACCGCCATGACACGATGAAAATTCTCCGCCGGCTCCTCCGCGGCGTCACTCGGGGGGACCTGAATGCCAGCGTTGTTGAACGCCATGTCGAGCCGGCCATACTCCGTCGCTGTCCGATCGACCGCGGCGGCGACCTGCGCCTCGTCGGTGACGTCGCAGGCCACACCGATGGCGATACCGCCTTCTTCGACGATCTTCGCGGCTTCCTTCGCAGCGAGCTCCCCATCGCGATCCGCCAGCACCACAGAGGCTCCGCTCCGTGCGAAGGCTCGCGCCGTGGCGAGGCCCATTCCCATCGCCGCGCCGGTCACCAGGGCCACCTGCCCCTTGAAGTCATACGTCGGATTCATGTCTCGTTCTCCAGATTGATGTTGGGATACAGACCGCGAGGCAGGCCCTCGCGAGCCTGTGGCCGCACGGCTACCAGGCGTAGACTTCGGGCGCCTGGCCTCCCGGCCCCGGCCAGATTCCATCCAGCCTCGTCATCGTTTCGCTGCTTTCCGGACTCAACATGTGCCCAACGCCCTTGATGCAAAAGGGCCCAGTAATGGATGCCTTGGTAAGCTGAAGTTGACAATCAAGGCCGTACGGGCCGAAGCAAGGTCATGGACGACATCCCGTTTACGCAGCTCCAGGCATTCCTGGCGGTCGCCCGTGCCAACAGCTTCATCGGCGCCGCTCGCGAGCTCAGCATCTCGCGCTCGGCCGTGAGTCAGTCCGTGCAGCAGCTCGAGGAGCGCCTGCGGGTGGTACTCGTTCAGCGCACGACGCGGAGCGTCTCTCTTACGGACGCTGGGCGCCGCCTCGTCGACCGTGTCGGCCCCGTTTTCGCCCAGACCGCCGCCGCGCTCGCGGAGGTCTCCGCGAAGCATGGTGAGGTCGTCGGGCGACTCCGACTCTCAGTGCCGCATGCGGCGGTGTCGCTCATCCTTGAACCCGTGCTGCCAACGTTCCGCGAGAGATGCCCTCGTGTCGAGATCGAGCTCGTTCTCGACGAGCGCTTCGTGGACATCGTCGCAGGCGGTTACGACGCCGGCGTTCGCCTCAGCGAGAGCATTGAGCGTGACATGGTGCAAGTGCGACTCACAGAGCCTTTCCGCTTCGTCGTGGTCGGCTCACCTGGATACCTGGCCAAGCACGGCCGTCCGCGGCGCCCCGAGGACCTGCTCGAGCATGAGTGCATCACGTTCCGGTCGCCGACAACTGGCGCGCTGTACGCGTGGGAACTGGAGCGGGGGCGCAAGTCCTGGCGCGTTCCGGTGCGCGGCGGCATTGCAACCAACGACGGACTCCTGTGCTCGACGCTTGCGAAGCGAGGGCTCGGCCTCGCGTACTCGCCGGAGGCATGGATCCGCGATGAATTGCGTCGGGGAGAGCTCGAGGTCGTGCTCGAAGAATATGCCCCCATGGTGCCGGGGTACTTTCTCTACTACCCAAGCCGCAACCAGCAGTCGGTGCCCCTGCGCCGCTTCGTGGAAACCGCGAAGGGACTGCTGTTGGGGCGGTAACCGCCATGCGCTCAATACAAAGGGCGCCGCCTCGACCACGCCGCCGCGCGTCTGTTCCGTGGCTGCCTGTCAGTCGATCCGCGTCCAGGCTGCGCCGTCGTAGAGGAACAGATCCTTCGGGCCGGCAGCGCACAGGCCGCTCTCGCCAACGCTCAGGGACTGCAAGGTTCGTGGACGACCGCCACGCAGACGGCGCGGTTGAGGCCGACACAGGCGTCGACGAACGAGGCGACTGAGGTCCAGCGCTGCGGCATGGTGCGGGCGTCCGTACGACGCTTTCGCACACGCCGAAGCGCTCAGGACTGGGCCCGGCTCAGCTCGTGCTCCACGGCCTCGTAGAGGGCGCGGATGTTGGCGCCGCCGAAGCCGCGTGCGTCCTTGCGCTCCACGGCCTCGAAGAAGAGCGTCTGCCGCGGGTGCACCGAGCGCGTGAAGGACTGCAACAGCAGGCCCCATGCGTCCCGGTCCACCAGGATGCCCATCTCGCGCAGCGGGCCCAGGTCCAGGGGAATGGGGCCGAGCCGCCCCTCGAGCCGGTCGTAGTAGGCCGCCGGGATGTCCAGGAACTCGATGCCCTGCGTCCGGAGCTGCCGCGCGCTGGCGACGATGTCAGGGGAGAGCATGGCCAGGTGCTGCACGCCCGGTCCGCCGTGGCGCGCGAGGAACTCGCCAATCTGCCCCGGGTTCTCGTGGGAGATGGGCTCCTGCATGGGGAAGCAGATGCGCCCGGAGGGGCTCTGCACCACCTTGGAGTTCATCCCGCTGCCGTGGGTCTTGACGTTCTCCTCGTGCGACTGCCGGAAGCCGAAGGCCTCCGTGTAGAAGCGCACCATGGCGTCCAGCGTGCCCGGGGACAGGCAGATGGCCACGTGGTCCAGGCCGGAGAACAGCTCCTTCGCCGTTGACTGAGGCGCGTCCACCGCGCGCAGGCCCGGGGGTAGGAAGCCCTCCCAGGGCCCCTCGCGCTCGATGAGCGAGTGCACCACGTCGCCCATGGCCTGCACGGTGGCCTTCAGCACGCGGCGACCGTGGCCGTCCTGGAGGATGGCGGGCTCGCGCACCGGATGGGCGCCGCGCTCGATGACGTGCGCGTAGGTGGCCACCAGGTCCGGGGTGCGCAGCGCGATGTCCCGCACGCCGTCACCGTGACGCTGGACGTACTCGGACGAGGGAGACTCGGGGGTGAGCCCCTGCGTCAGCAGCACCCGGCAGCGGCCCTGCTGCATCAGCACGCAGCGCTGCGCCTCGAGCCCCGTCTCCGGACCGCCTTCCGCGACGCGACGGAAGTTCAGCGCGTCCGTGAAGAAGCGGGTCGACTGGAGGAGATCTCCGACGCACAACTCGATGTACTCAATCTCATCGACGGCCACGTTCTTCATGTCGATCCTGGAACCTGCTCGCCCCAAGCCAGGCAGCGAGAAGCGCTGATGCCGCATGTGAACAAAAACACTGCGCGTGTATCCAATTGAGCTATTTTTCCAGTACTGTCAAGCATACCTGGATTCACAAGAAGTACAGGGATGTGTCGCGTCGGGTCAGGCTTTGAAACGCGCGGGATTTCCTCCGCGTTTCAGCGCCTCGGACAGCCACCGGCCATAGACGGTCTGGACGGTCCGCGCGTCGGGCCAGAACCCGCGGGCGGCGTATTTGAACAGGCGGCCCGCGGTGCGGCGGCCACTGCGCATGTGGACCACGCGGAGGCGATGCCGGACGAAGTCGGACCACGAGTGGGGACCCGCGCGCAGGTAGGCGCCGTCCAGGGTGAACTGGCAGATGCTGAGGTCCGTCTGCTCGATGAGCGTGTCCGGCCTGGCCCCGTCCGGGAAGAGCGACGGAATGTACATGAACTGGATGACATGCCTCTCCGGTGAGGTGAGGCGCATGCAGTACATGTCGCGGCCATCCGGCATCGTCCGCAACAGGAGCCCTGGCAGGTCCGGCACGGACGCGTTCCTCGGGGGCTTGCGCACGGGGGATGGCTTGCGGCGTAGCATGCGCGGCACCGGGATGCCCGGCCAGGGATTCATGTACTGCAGCCGGGTGATGGAGTAGCCCGTCTCCAGCATGCGGTTCAGGGTGCGCTCCATGGCCGGGAACGAGCCGGAGAAGAGGTCGTAGTCCCCATCGTCCACCGACGTGCTCATCTCCCCGCCGAGCCACCGCGTGACACGTCCGCCCATCATCCAGGTCTGCTCATCCAGCAGGTGGCTGTGGGGCAGCACCGGGAGCTTCAGGACGCGGCGCACGTCCTCGATGAGCGGAGAG
This sequence comes from Corallococcus sp. CA041A, assembly GCF_003612075.1. Lineage (NCBI taxonomy): Bacteria > Pseudomonadati > Myxococcota > Myxococcia > Myxococcales > Myxococcaceae > Corallococcus > Corallococcus sp. CA041A. Next base: position 35,763 of record NZ_RAWF01000004.1, on the reverse strand, counting down.
CTCTTCACCACCGCCGCGTCCGGGTCGCTCAGGTCGCTCACGCCGAGCAACTCGCAAAGGCTCTGTACCTCCGACTGCGTGAAGTCACGGACCATGGACTGCTCCTGTGGGACGCTGGGGCTGGGACGCGCGGGCTCGCGCCGGGAGCCGTGCGGCTCCTAGGATGCCGGCCGCGGCGCAGGCAAAGGATGGGGAATTCACGTGATGGATGAAGAGCTGTCGCTGGTGGGCTTCACGGAGGACATGAACCTCAACGCCGTCTTCTTCGGCTTCCTGGGGTTGTTCCAGATGGTGTTCCCGGGCCGCCTCCAGGCCTGCTACCTGCTGGGGAGCCACGCGACGAGCGAGGCCGTGGGCGAGAGCGATATCGACCTGACGCTCGTCTTCAAGGGCCGGTTCCAGCCGGGAGAGCGGCGGCGCTTCGAGCACTTCCGCCGGCACGTGAGCCCGCTGAGCCCCCTGTCGCTGGATGCGAACGCGGTGGAGGAGGAGCAGCTGCTGGAGGAGGGCGCCGTCAACCTCAAGAAGACGTCGCTGCTGCTCATGGGCGAGGACCTCCGGGAGCGCATCCCGCTGATGCCGCTGGACGCGTGGATCCGCTACTGCATGCACCGGCCCTACGTCTTCATGGAGCGCGCCCGGGCCCGCGCCGAGGGCGAACCCCTGCGCTTCCCGCTCATCTACCCGGACCCGCGCGGCGAGCTCTACGGCTACGACCACCGCGAGGTGCTGGATGCCCAGGGCCAGTCGCACCGGGGCTTCAAGGAGCTGGTCACCCTGGCCTGCCGGCTGGCGACGGCCGAGGTGGCGGTGAAGGCGGGCGGGTACACGTATTCCAAGCGCGAGGCCATCGAGGCGCACCGCGAGCTCGTCAACGACGCGTGGACGCCCCTGTACGAGCAGATCTACGCGGCCCGCAAGCGCTGGGGCTACCGGGTGCCGGAGGCCGCCGAGGACGTGGCGCACCTGCGGTCGCTCTGCGCGGGCATGTTGGAGGCGGAGAATCATTTCCTGGGGCTCTACAAGGGCTTCCTGCTGGAGGAACTGCGGCGTGGAGCGGTGAAGGACCGGGTGCTGGCGGCCCAGCGGCTGGGGGAGATCGCCTACCCGGGTGATGAAGTGCCCGCGGCGCTGCGGGCCCTCGCGCAGGCTCCGGAAGAGGAGCTGCGCGAGGCGGCGGCGGAGTCGCTCCGTCGCCTGGGCCCGTCCGGCACCTGACCGGACCCACCGGCGGCCTGAACACCCGGGCCGCCGGCACTGGGGCCGGGACTACCCGACCCGCTGGAACGAGTCCCCGGACCGGGCCCGCTCCAGCAAGGCCGTGAGGCGCTCGGCCAGCGCCTCCACGTGCGGCATGGCGATGAGGGTGAAGTGGTCGCCCGGAACCTCGAGCACCTCCACCCCGCCCCGCGCCACCCTGCCCCAGCCCAGGTCCGCCTCCAGTCCCGGAGGCGCCTCGGCGGCCCGCAGCAGCACCAGCGAGCCTCCATAGGACCCGGGCACGAAGGCCCGAGCGGCCCGCCGGTTTCGCGCGAACACGCGCCACAGCCCGCGCAGCTCCTCGCACGCCTCCTCCTCGAGGCCCGGGATGACGGGGGCCGGCCCCTCCAGCAGGGAGCGCAGCTCCACCGCGTCCACCTGCTGGAGCACTTCGGCCGCGCGCGGGTGCACGCCCGACAGCTTCGACAGGTGGTCCGCGAACTCGAGCACGCCCTGCCACTCCTCCTCGGCCGGGCCCTCGTCCTGGCTGCTCGCGTCGATGACGACCAGCATCCCCACCTGCTCGCCCAGGGCCTCGAGCTGCCGCGCCATCTCGTACGCGACGCGTCCGCCCAGCGACCAGCCGCCCAGCAGGTACGGCCCTTCCGGCTGCACGTCGCGCACGGACTCCAGGTAGCGGGTGGCCATCTCCTCCACCGTCTCGCCGCCTCCGCTCGCCGGCACCTGCAACCCGTAGAAGGGCTGCTCCGGCGGCAGGCGCCGCGCCAGCTCCAGGTAGCCGAGCACGCTGCCACCCACCGGGTGCACGCAGAAGAAGGGACGGGACTCACCGCCCTTGCGCAGCGTCACCAGCGGCGAGTCCGACGACGTGCCCGCCTCGATGCGCGCCGCCAGTCCTTCCAGCGTCGGTGCCTCGAAGAGGTCGATGACCGCGAGCTGGACTTCGAACAGCGCCCGCACGCGCGCCACCACCTGCGTGGCCAGCAGGGAGTGGCCTCCCAGGTCGAAGAAGTCATCGTGCACGCCCACGCGCGGCACGTTGAGCAGCTCCCGCCAGAGCACCGCCAGCCGTTCCTCCGTCTGCGTGCGCGGGGCGGTGTAGGACGTCTCCGTCCGCACGCGCGACGGCGCAGGGAGCGCCTTGCGGTCCACCTTGCCGTTGGACGTCAGCGGCAGCGCTTCCAGCACCACGAAGGCCGACGGCACCATGTAGTCCGGCAGCCGGGCCGCCAGGTGGTCGCGCAGCCCCGCTTCCTCCAGGGTGACGCCCGGCTTCGCCACCGCGTACGCCACCAGCTGCTTTCCGCTGGCCTCGTCGCGCGCCACCACCACGCACTCGCCCACGCCGGCATGCTGTGCCAGCACCGCCTCCACCTCGCCCAGCTCCACGCGGTAGCCGCGAATCTTGAGCTGGTGGTCCACGCGGCCGAGGAACTCGATGCGGCCATCCTCCAGCCACCGCACCCGGTCTCCGGTGCGGTACAGCCTGGCGCCGGCCACGCCGCTGAAGCCGTCCGGCAGGAAGCGCTCCGCCGTCAGGTCCGGCCGGCCCAGGTAGCCGCGGCCCACGCTCTCGCCGCCGACGAACAGCTCGCCCGGCACGCCCGGGGGCACCGGCTGGCCATACCCGTCCAGCACGTACACCCGCACGTTGCCCAGGGGCTTGCCCAGCGGCACCGTCTGCGCCCCGGGCACGCGCACGCCGCGCTCCACCTTCTGCGCGAGCACGCCCACCGTCGTCTCCGTGGGGCCGTAGTGGTTGAACACCTCGCACTCCGGCGCGAGCGCGTGAACCCGCTCCACCAGGGCCCACTCCGACTTGTCGCCGCCCAGCACCAGCCGTATGCGAGGCAGCAGCGCCTGGGCGGCCTCGTCCGCCAGCAGCGCCTCCAGGTGCGTCGGGACGATCTTCAAGCCCTCCACCTGGTGCTCGCGCCCGTACGCCGTCATCAGCGCCGAGTCCGAGACGGTCCGCCGGTCCACCAGGTGCACCGCCCCGCCCGCGCAGAGCGTGGGGAAGAGCGCGGTGTGCCCCAGGTCCGCCGCCAGCGTGGACACCGACGCGAAGCTCATCTCCCGCGGCAGGTCCAGCCTCCGGCTCACGCCCGCCACGTAGCAGGCGAGCTGGCCGTGCTCGATGCACACGCCCTTGGGCTGCCCCGTGCTTCCCGACGTGTAGATGACGTAGGCCACGTTGCCCGGCACCGCGCCGCTGTCCGGCGCCTCTTCCGGCTGGGACTCCAGCAGCCCGTCCCCGGCGTCCAGGCTGACCAGGAACTCACCCTGCGACGGCAGCTCGTTGGCCAGCGCCTCCTCGGTGACGATGACCTGCACCCGCGCGTCGTTGAGGACGTGCCGCACGCGCTCGCTCATGTGCGCGTGCGCCGGGTCCAGGGCCACGTAGGCGCCGCCGGCCTTGAGGATGCCCAGCATGCCCACCAGCGCGTGCGCCCGCCGCTCCACGAACAGGCCCACCCGCGTCTCCGGCCCCACGCCCAGCGCCTTCAGCCAGTGCGCCAGCTGGTTGGCCTTGAGCTCCAGCTCCGCGTAGGTGAGCCGCTCGTCGCCAGCCACCACCGCCACCGCGTCCGGCACCCGCGCCGCCTGCTCGGAGATGAGTTCGTGGATGCACCGCCGCTCGTACGGCGCCGCGGTGTCGTTCCAATCCACCAGCACGCGCTTGCGCTCCTCCTCGGACAGCAGGGGGAGCTGGGACAGCCGCAGGGCGCCGCCCTTCTGGGCCACCACGCCCTCCAGCAGCCGCTGGAAGCGCCGCGCCAGGAGCGCGATGGTGGGCTCGTCGAAGAGGTCCATGCTGTACATCCAGGTGATGACCAGCCCGTCGGGCCGGGGGTTCACCAGCACCGTCAGGTCCAGCTTCGCGGTGGCCGGGTCGCCACCCTCCGCGCTCACCTTGAGCCCGGGCAGCTCCAGCGCCGACACGGGCATGTTCTGGAGCACGAACTTCACCTGGAACAGCGGCGCGTGCGCCGTGGTGCGGTCCGGGTTGATGGCGCGCACCACCTCCTCGAAGGGGAGGTCCTGGTGCGCGTACGCGTCCATCGACACCTGCTTCGCCTGCGCCAGCAGCTCGGTGAAGGTCGGGTCGCCCTCCATCCGCAGGCGCAGCACGAGCTGGTTGATGAAGAAGCCGATGAGCGACTCCGTCTCCGCGTGGTTGCGGTTGGCCACGTCCGTGCCCACCACCAGGTCGGTCTGCCCGCTGTAGCGGTGCAGCAGGGACTGGAAGCCCGCCATCAGGACCATGAAGAGGGTGGCGCCCTCGCGCTGGCCCAGCGCCTCCAGGTTGCCGGCGAGGCGCGCGTCCATCATCGACACGTGCGTCCCGCCCCGGTAGCTGCGCGCCGCGGGCCGCGGACGGTCCGCCGGCAGCTCCAGCGAGGAGGGCGCGCCCTCCAGCTGCTTCCGCCAGTAGCCGAGCTGCGTCTCCAGGGTTTCTTCCCGCAGCCACTGCCGCTGCCACGCCGCGTAGTCCGCGTACTGCAGCGTCAGCTCCGGCAGGGGCGAGGGCTGGCCGTCGCGGTAGGCCCCGTAGAGCGACACCACCTCGCGCACCAGCACGCCCATGGACCAGCCGTCCGAGACGATGTGGTGCATCGTCAGGAGCAGCAGGTGCGACTCCTCGCTCAGCCACAGCAGCGTGGCGCGCACCAGCGGGCCGCGCGCCAGGTCGAACGGCCGGCGCGCCTCCTCCTCCTGGAGCCGCTGCGCCTGCGCGTCGCGCTGCGCTTCCGGAAGCTCGCGCAGGTCCATCCGGGACAGCGGCGGCATCGCCTGGGGCCACACCACCTGGGCCGGACCGTCCTCGCCGTCGTGGAACGTGGTGCGCAGGGACTCATGGCGGCGCACCACCTCCTGGAAGGCGCGATCCAGCGCGTCGGCGTTCAGCGCGCCCTCGACCCGGACCGCGATGGGGATGTTGTAGAAGGGCATCCCCGGCTCCAGCTGGTCCAGGAACCAGAGCCGCTGCTGCGCGAAGGACATGGGCATGCGCTCCCGCCGCGGCATGGGCCGCAGGGGGAAGGCGTCGGCCCCGCTCGCGTGTCCGGCGAGGGCGTCCACGCGCGCGGCCTGCTCGGCCAGGGTGCGGGCCTCGAAGACGACGCGCAGGGGCAGCTCCACCTGGAAGCCGTTGCGGATGCGCGACAGCAGCTGGGTGGCCACCAGCGAATGGCCGCCCAGGTCGAAGAAGCTGTCGTGCACGCTGACGCGCTCCACGCCGAGCAGCTCGCTCCAGATGGCGGCGAGCCGCCGCTCCGTGTCGGTGGACGGACCGACGAAGTCCTCCTCGGCGCGCAGCGTCTCCGGCACCGGCAGCGCCTGCTTGTCCACCTTGCCGCTGGAGCTCAGCGGCAGCGTGGGCAGCGCGACGAACGCGGAGGGGACCATGTACTCGGGCAGCCGCGCCTGGAGGAAGCTCCGCAGCTCGGCCGCGGTGAGCGCGTCCTCCCCGACGTGGTAGGCCACCATCCGCATCAGGCCCGGCGAGTCCTCGCGCACCAGCACCACTGCTTCGCGCACCCCGGGGTGCTTGAGCAGCACGGCCTCCACTTCGCCCAGCTCCACGCGGTAGCCGCGCAGCTTCACCTGGTTGTCGAGCCGTCCCAGGAACTCGATGGAGCCCTCGGGCAGCCAGCGCACCAGGTCACCGGTGCGGTACAGCCGGGCGCCGGGGGCACCGCGGAACGGATCCGGCACGAAGCGGTCCGCCGTCAGCTCGGGACGGCCGAGGTAGCCGCGGCCCACGCCCGCGCCGCCGATGTACAGCTCGCCGGGCAGCCCCGTGGGGACGGGCTCCAGGTGCGCATCCAGCACGTACACCTGGGCGTTGGTGATGGGCTGGCCGATGGTGGGACGGGCCGCATCCACGTCCTCGCTGAAGGTGGCGCAGATGGTGGTCTCCGTGGGGCCGTAGGCGTTGAGGAACCGCCGGCCGGGCTTCCAGCGCGCCACCACTTCCGGCGTGCAGGCCTCGCCCGCCGCGGCCACCACCTTCAGGGCCGGCAGTTCGTCGGGCGACAGCTGGGCCAGCACCGACGGCGTGAGCGTCACGGTGGTGATGGCCTGCTCGGCGAGCAGCGTCTTCAGGGACGTGCCGGGCATCAGGTCATCCCGGCGCGCCAGGGTCAGCCGGGCGCCGGACACCAGCGTCGGGAAGATTTCCCAGACGGACGCGTCGAAGCCGGAGGAGAAGAACTGCAGCACCCGCTTCCCGGGGCCCAGCTCCAGGGCCTCGATGCAGGCCAGGGTGGTGTTGGTCAGCCCGCGGTGCTCCAGCAGCACGCCCTTGGGGGTGCCCGTGGAGCCGGAGGTGAAGATGACGTAGGCGAGATGGCTGTCCTTGGCGCCTCCCTCCAGGTCATGGTCCGGGTAGCGCTCCACGCGATCCCAGTCCAGGTCCAGGCACAGGGTGTGGGCGGCACGGTGGCTGAGCTGATCCGCCAGCGACTCCTGCGTCAGCAGCAGCGGCGTGCGGGCCTCGTCGGCGATGAGCTCGAGCCGGTCCTCGGGCAGGGCGGGATCCAACGGGACGTAGGCGGCGCCGGACTTGAGGATGCCGAGCACGCCCACCAGCAGCTCCAGCGAGCGGTCGACGTAGAGGCCCACGAGGACGTCAGGCAGCACACCGCGCGCGCGCAGGTAGTGCGCGAGCTGGTTCGCGCGGCCGTTGAGCTCCGCGTAGGTGAGCGCCTGGTCGTCGAAGGTGACGGCGATGGCGTCCGGGGTGCGGCGCACCTGGGCCTCGAAGAGGCGGTGGACGGGCTCGGCCGCGACGGGACGGGCGGTGTCGTTCCACGCGCGCAGCAGCTGATGCCGCTCGGCCGGAGCGAGCATCTGCAGCGTGGCCAGGGGCCGCGTGGGCGACTCCACCAGCGCTTCGACGAGCGCCCGCAGGTGGCTGCTCATGCGGGCGATGGTGGCCGGTTCGAACAGGTCGGTGGCGTAAGAGAGGGCACCGGAGAAGCCGTCGGGCGAGTCGACGAGCGACAGCGTCAGGTCGAACTGGGTGGTGGAGTCCTCCAGCGCCAGCGGCCGCAGGGTGAGGCCCGGCAGGACGTGGGCCAGGGACTCCTCGGGGTTGAGGACGAACCACGCCTGGAACAGCGGATTGCGGCTGAGGTCGCGCTCGGGACGCAGCTCGTCCACGAGCCGCTCGAAGGGCACGTCCTGGTGGGCGTTGGCGCCGAGCGTCACCTCGCGCACGCGGGCGAGCAGCTCCTGGAACGTGAGCGGGCCCGGCATGCGGGTGCGCAGCACCAGTGTGTTGATGAAGAAGCCGATGACGCCCTCCAGCTCGAGCTGGCCACGGCCGGCGCCGGGCGAGCCCACGCTGATGTCGTCCTGGCCCGAGTAGCGGTACAGCAGGGCCTGGAAGGCGGCGAGCATCACCATGAAGGGCGTGGCTCCCTCGCGCTGACCGAGTGCCTTGAGCCGTTCCACCAGCTCGCGCGGCAGCGACACCGGGTGGCTGGCGCCACGGGAGGACTGCGCGGCCGGGCGGGGCTTGTCCGTGGGCAGCTCCAGGGCGGGAGGAGCGCCGTCGAGCTGGGCCCTCCACCACGCGAGCTGCGACTCCAGGGCCTCGCCCTGGAGCCACGCGCGCTGCCACACCGCGTAGTCGGCGTACTGCATGGACAGCGGAGGCAGCGGGGCCTCGTGGCCCCGGCGATGGGCGTCGTACAGCGCGGTGAGGTCGCGGACGAGGACCTGCGTGGACCAGCCGTCGAAGACGATGTGGTGCACGGTGAGCACCAGCACGTGGGTGTGCTCACCCAGCCGCAGCAGGAGGGTGCGCAGCAGCGGGCTCCGGCCCAGGTCGAAGGGCCGCTGGGCCTCCCGCGTGGCCTGGCGCAGGGCCTCGGCCTCGCGCTCGGCGTCGGGGATGGGGCGCAGGTCGACGAGCTCCAGGACCGGCTCCACCTCCGAGGCGATGACCTGCCAGACCTGCCCGGACTCTCCCCGGAAGGAGGTGCGCAGGGATTCGTGGCGCTGCTGCAGCGCGTGGAGCGCGTGCCGCAGGGCGGCCACGTCGAGCGCCCCTTCCAGTTGGAAGACGGCCGGGATGTTGTAGCGCGAGCCGCCCGGAGCGAGCTGCTCCAGGAACCACAGCCGCTGCTGGGCGAAGGACAGGGGCAGCGGGCCCGAGCGATCCGCGCGGACCAGCGGTGGCGCCTGCGTCGTCGGCGCCATCGCGCTGCGCTGGAGGAGCGAGGCCAGCTCCGCCACCGTGGGCGCGTCGAAGAGGGCCTTGAGGGGCAACTCCACCTTCAGCGCCTCTCGGATGCGGGAGATGGCACGGGTGGCGAGGAGGGAGTGTCCGCCCAGCTCGAAGAAGCTGTCGTGCACGCCCACGCGCTCCGCGCCCAGCACCTGCGTCCACACGTCCGCCAGCGACTTCTCCGCGTCCGTGCGTGGCGCCACGTACTCGCGCGCCCGTTCCAGCAGCGCGCCCTCCGGCTCCGGCAGGGCCTTGCGGTCCACCTTGCCGTTCGACGTCAGCGGCAGCGCCTCCAGCGTCACGAACGCCGACGGCACCATGTACTCGGGCAGTCGGGCACCGAGCGCCTGGCGCAGGGGGCTCACGTCGAGGGGCTCGGGGCCATGGCCGACGACGTAGGCGATGAGACGCTTGTCACCCGCGCCCTGGCCCTTGGCCACCACCACTGCTTCCTTCACCGCCGGGTGCGCTCGCAGCGCTCCTTCCACTTCACCCAGCTCGATGCGGAAGCCCCTCACCTTCACCTGCGTGTCCGCACGACCCAGGAACTCCAGCGTCCCGTCCGCGCGCCACCGCGCCAGGTCTCCCGTCCGGTACATCCGCTCTCCGGACAGTCCTGAGTGCAGGTCCGGCACGAAGCGCTCCGCCGTCAGCTCAGCGCTTCCCAGGTAGCCTCGCGCCACGCCCTCTCCGGCCGCGTACAGCTCGCCAGCCACGCCCACCGGCACCGGATTCAGCGCCGCGTCCAGCACGTACACGCGCGTGTTGCCAATCGGCTGGCCGATGGCCACCACCTCGCCCACCTGGCTGCCTTCCGTCATCCGGTGGCAGCTGGTGAAGAGCGTGTTCTCCGTCGGGCCGTAGCACGCCGTCACCGGCACCTTCAGCTCTTCCACCACCCGACGCACGTGCGGCGCCGACACCACGTCTCCGCCCGTCAGCAACTGCTTGAGGCCGCGCAGCACTTCCACGTCCGCGTCCACCACCTGCGCGAAGAGTCCCGCCGTCAGGTGCAGCGTCGTCACGCCCTTCCCCTTCACCACCCGCTTCAACTCTTCCACGTCTCCCACCGGGCCCGGCGGGTACACCACCAACCTCGCTCCATTCAGCAGGCTGCCCCATACCTCCAGCGTCGAGGCGTCAAACGACACCGGCGCAATCAGCAGCAGCGTCTCTTCAGGCCCCAGCTGCGCGTACTTCGTCCCCTTCACCGTGCGCAGCACGCCCCGCTGCTCCGTGCACACGCCCTTCGGCTTGCCCGTGCTTCCCGACGTGAAGTCGATGTACGCCAGGTTGCGTCCACCCACTCCACTCCTCGGCGCGTGCTTCGGCTGCTGCGCCAGTTGCGTCTGCACTTCCTCCAGCAGCACGCACTCCACGCCCTGCACCGGCAGCTTCTCCGCCAGCGCTCGCCGCGTCACAACCACCCGCGGCTTCACCTCGCCCACCATCTGCTCCAGCCGCGCCTGGGGGTAGTCCGCTTCCAAAGGCACGTACGCGCCTCCGGACTTCGCGATGCCCACCAGCGCCACCACCAACTCCACCGAGCGCTCCAGGCACAGCCCCACCCGCTCCTCGGCTCCGACTCCCTTACTCCTCAGCAAGTGCGCCAGCTGGTTCGCCTTCTCATCCAGCTGCCCGTACGTCAGCTTCTCCTCCCCGCACTCCACCGCCACTGCGTCCGGCCGCTGCGCCACCTGACGCGAGAACTCCTCCGCGATGCTGCTTTCGCGCGCGTACTCCTGCGCCGTCGCGTTCCAGCCCTTCAGCACCTGCTGACGCTCCGCCTCCGTCAGCAGCGTCACCTCGGAGAGCTGCTTGCCGGCGCTCGCCACCAGCTCCAGCAGCGCCACCTTCCACTGATTCAGCAGCGCATCCATCCCGCGCTGCTCGAAGCGCGGGGTCTCGTAGACCAGCTTCAGCCGTAGCTGGGAGCCGGGCATCGCGGACAACGTGAGCGCGTAGTTCGTCCGCTCCTTCGAGCGGACATCCCGCACATCCCAACGGCTCGCACGGCCCTTCAGCGACTCATCGACAGGGTAGTTCTCGAAGATCAACAAGCTGTCGAAGAGCGGCTGGCCGCGAGGCACGTTGCTCCAGCCCTGCACCTGCACCAGCGGGCTCTGCTCGAACTGCTGCTGCTCGGCCTGCTGCTTCTGGAGCCCCTTCAGCCACTCCGCCACTCCGCCGTCACCGGGCAACTGCACCCGGACCGGGAGGGTGTTGATGAAGAGGCCGACCATGCCTTCGACACCGTCGAGTTCGGCCGGGCGGCCCGCCACCGTGGCGCCGAAGACGACTTCGCCTTCGCCCGCGTGACGTCCCAGCACCAATGCCCATGCGCCCTGTGCCAGCGTGTTCACCGTCACCTGCTGCCGCTGCGCGAAGCCCTGCACCGCCGACGTCTCCTCCTCCGTCAGCTGCAGCGTCACCTCGTCCTGGTTGCTCGTGCCGCCCTTCGCCCCACGTGCTTCCAGCGGCAGCCGCGTCGGCGCGCTCACGCCCTTCAGCGCCTCACGCCAGTACGCCTCCGCCTTCTTCGTGTCCTGCTTCGCGAGCCATGCGATGTACTCGCGATACGCCGCCCGCACCTGACCGCGGAGCTCGCCACCCGTGACGAGCGCCTCGTACGTCGTGAAGACCTCGTCCAGCACCAGACCGAGGCTCCACCCGTCCAGCAGCAGGTGGTGGTGGCTCCACACGCACCGCCACCCCTCCTCGCCCAGCTTCATCACCGCCATGCGCATCAGCGGCGCCTGGCCCAGCTCGAAGCCCTGGCGGGCGTCTTCCTTCAGGTACTCGTCCAGCGCGTGCTGCTGCGCCTCGCGGCCCAGGCTGCTCCAGTCACGCTCTTCCCATGGCAGCTGCACCGTGCGCTGCACCACCTGCAGCGGCTCCTCCAGACCCTCCCAGAGGAAGCGCGTGCGCAGGATGGACAGCCGCTCCACCACCGTCTGCCACGCCTGCTTCAGCGCTTCCACCTTCAGCCCGCCGCGCACTTCCCACGCGAGCTGCTCCACGTACACACCGCTGCCGCCTTCCAGCAGCGAGTGGAAGAGCAGGCCCTGCTGCAACGGGGAGAGCGGATAGACGTCCTCCACGCCCTCGCCCCGGCCCAGCACCTTCTCCAACTGCGGAGGGCTCGCCTTCACCAGCGGGAAGTCCACCGGCGTCCACAGTCCCGCTTCGGACTCTGTCCGCTGCCGCAGCAGCTGACGCAACTCCTGGGCGTAGTGCCGCGCCAGTTCCTCCACGCTCTCGCGCCGGTGCAGCTCCCGGCCGTAGTCGATAGCCACTTCCAGCCGGCCGCCTACCACCAGACCGTTGACGCCCAGCACGTGCGCGCGCTTCTCGCCCTTCGCCTGCGCCTCGCCCGCCTTCTCCTTCGCCGGCGCGAAGTACTTCGACTGCGCCGCCGTCGCGTCCACCTGCCCCAGGTAGTTGAAGACGACTTCCGCCTTCGGCAGCGCCGCCAGCTTCCGCCGCGACTCTTCCGCGCCCAGGTACTTCAGCAGCCCGAAGCCCAGGCCCTTGCCGGGCACCCGCCGCACCGACTCCTTCACCGCGCGCACCCATGCGCCCGCGCCCTCCGCCTTCGGCGCTTCCACCACCACCGGGTACACGCTGGTGAACCAGCCCACCGTGCGCGACACCTCCAGCCCCACTTCCTCCTCGCGCCCGTGGCCTTCCAGCTCCACCCGTACCCGCTCCAGCCCTCTCCACTTCTTCAGCGCCGCCGCCAGGCCCGCCAGCAGCACCTCGTCCACTCGCGCACGGTACGCCCCGGGCACCTCGCGCAGCAGCGCCGCCGTCTCCTCGCGGCTCAACTCCAGACGGACTTCTCCCTCCAAGCCCGTCTCATTCTTCCCGCCCGCTTCGTCCACCGGCAGTGACGGCACCTCTGCGGCGCCCTGGGCTTCCCAGTACGCCACCTCCCCTTCCACCTGCCCCGCGTACTCCTTCAGCCTCTTGGCCCACTGCTGGTACGAGGCGCTCTTCGGCCCCAACTCCACCTGCTCGCACGCCCGCTCCACGTCCTCCACCAACACCCGCCACGACACGCCATCCACCACCAGGTGGTGCACCACCACCAGCAGCCGCCGGCCCTTCTCTCCCAGCTCGAAGAGCACCGCCTTCACCAGCGGGCCCTTCTCCAAGTCCAGGCTGCCCTGCACCTGCGTCGCCACCTGCTCCAGCTCCGTGGCCACGTCCTGCGCCCCGCGCAGGTCCACCTGCTCCAGCTTCAGCGCGCCCGCTTCTTCCACGCTCGCGTTGCGCTGCTTCCACTCGCCGTCCACTCGCTCGAAGCGCATCCGCAGCGCGTCGTGGTGCTTCACCACCGCGCCCAGCGCCTTCTCCAGCACCGCCGCGTCCAGCGCGCGCGAGACCTCCAGCAGCAGCGACTGGTTGCTGTGGCTCGGCTTCATCCAGGCCTCTTCCAGGAAGCTCTTCTGGATGGCGGTCAGCTCCACCGGGCCTTCGACAGGTCCCTGATCCGCCACCGCCTGCGCGGCCTTCACCACCTGCGCCAGCTCTTCCACCGTCTGCTTCTGGAAGAGCTGCTTCGGCGTCACCTCCAGGCCCGCCCTTCTCACGCGGGACACCACCTGCAGGCTCAGGATGGAGTCACCGCCCAGCTCGAAGAAGTTGTCCTGCACGCCCACGCGATTCAGGCCGAGCACCTGCGCCCAGACCTCCGCCAGCGTCTTCTCCATCTCCGTGCGCGGCGCCACGTACTGACGCGCCAGCTCCGGACGAATGCCTTCCGGCTCGGGCAGGGCCTTGCGGTCCACCTTGCCGTTCGACGTCAGCGGCAGCGTCTCCAGCGCCACGAACGCCGAGGGCACCATGTACTCGGGCAGCCGGGTCTTGAGCGCCTGACGCAGCTCGTTCGTGTCCACCGCCGCCGGGCCGTGGCCCACGACATAGGCGACGAGGCGCTTGTCACCCGCGCCCTGGCCCCTGGCCATCACCACCGCGTCCTTCACCGCCGGGTGCGCTCGCAGCGCCCCTTCCACTTCGCCCAGCTCGATGCGGAAGCCACGCACCTTCACCTGCGTGTCCGCGCGGCCCACGAACTCCAGGCTGCCGTCCTCGCGCCAGCGCGCGACGTCACCCGTGCGGTACAGCCGGGCACCCGGCTCGCCGCCGAACGCGTCCGGCACGAAGCGCTCCGCCGTCAGCTCCGGACGGCCGGGATAGCCCCGAGCCACACCGACGCCTCCCAGGTACAGCTCGCCCGCGACGCCCAGGGCGACCAGGCCGCCGCGCGCGTCGAGCACATAGGTCCGCACGTTGGCCAGCGGCCGGCCAATGGACGGCGTGCGACCGTCGGCCACGCAATCCGTGAGCGTGGCCACCACGGTGGCTTCCGTGGGCCCGTACGAGTTGACGAAGCGCCGGCCGGGGGCCCAGCGCGTCACCACCTCGGCCGGGAGCGCTTCACCGCCCGAGATGACGGTGCGAAGCGCGGGCAGCCCCTCGGACGGCGTGACGGCGAGCGCCGCCGGCGTGAGGCTGAGCACCGTGATGTTCGCGTCCCGCAGCAACGAGGACAGCGTGTCGCCCGGCAACAGCCGCTCCGCGGGCGCCAGCACCAGCGTGGCCCCCGAGGTCAGCGTGGTGAAGATCTCCTCCACCGAGAGGTCGAAGCTCAGGTTGGCGAACTGCAGCACGCGGCTGCCCGGCCCGATGCCGTACGCCACCGCCTCGTGGGTCACGAGGTTGGCCACACTCCGGTGCTCGATGGCGGTGCCCTTGGGGGTCCCGGTGCTGCCGGAGGTGTAGATGATGTACGCGAGGTTGCCGGGGCCCGCGCCACGGGTGACGCGCTCCCCGCTCTCGCGCAGGAGCGCTTCACGCGCCTCGTCCAGGCAGAGCGTGCGAGCCGAGGTCTCCGGCAGGCGTTCCCGCAGTGAGCCCTGGGTGAGCAGAACCTCGGCGCCGCTATCGCTCAGCATGAAGGCGAGCCGCTCGCGAGGCAGCATCGGATCCAGGGGCAGGTAGGCCCCGCCCGCCTTGAGGACGCCGAGCAGCGCCACCGCCACATCCAGCGAGCGCTCCAGGCACAGTCCGACCCGGACCTCCGGGCCCACGCCCAGCCGGTGCAGCGCCCGCGCGAGTTGGTTGGCTCGCACGTCCAGCTCCCGGTAGGTCAGCCGCTGTCCCTCGAACTCCACCGCCACCGCGTCCGGCGCCCGGTCTACCTGCGCCTCGAACAGAGAGGCGACGGTGGTGGCTTCCGGGAAGGCCACGCGGGTGCCGCTCCACGTCTCCAGTACCTGCTGACGCTCCGCCTGCGTCAGCAGCGATACGTCCGCCAACCGCTTGCCGGCGCTGGCCACCAGCCCCAGCAGCGCCACCTTCCACTGCTTCAGCAGCGCGTCCATGCCGCGTGCCTCGAAGCGCGACACGTCATAGGCGAGCATCAGCCGCAGCTGCCTGTCAGGAATCACCGACAGCGTGAGCGCGTAGTTCGTCCGCTCCTTCACGCGGACGTCTCCGACCTCCCAGCGATTGGCACGGCCCTTCAACGACGAATCAATGGGGTAGTTCTCGAAGACGAGCAGGCTCTCGAACAGGGCCTGTCCGCGCGGCACCTCGCTCCAGCCCTGCACGCGCACCAGCGGGCTCTGCTCATACTGCCGCTGCTCCGCCTGCTGCTCCTGCTGGGCCTTGAGCCACGACTCCACCCACTCGCCGCCACCGAGCTTCACCCGGACCGGGAGCGTGTTGATGAAGAGGCCGACCATGCCTTCGACACCGTCCAGCTCGGCCGGGCGGCCCGCCACCGTGGCCCCGAAGACGACTTCGCCTTCGCCCGCGTGACGTCCCAGCACCAATGCCCAGGCGCCCTGCGCCAGCGTGTTCACCGTCACCTGCTGCCGCTGCGCGAAGCCCTGCACCGCCGACGTCTCCTCCTCCGTCAGCTGCAGCACCAGCTCGTCCTGGGCATGGGAGCCGTCCTTCGCACCACGCGCTTCCAGCGGCAGCCGCGTCGGCGCGCTCACGCCCTTCAGCGCCTCACGCCAGTACGCCTCCGCCTTCTTCGTGTCCTGCTTCGCAAGCCATGCGATGTACTCGCGATACGCCGCCCGCACCTGACCGCGGAGCTCGCCACCCGTGACGAGCGCCTCGTACGTCGTGAAGACCTCGTCCAGCACCAGACCGAGGCTCCACCCGTCCAGCAGCAGGTGGTGGTGGCTCCACACGCACCGCCACCCCTCCTCGCCCAGCTTCATCACCGCCATGCGCATCAGCGGCGCCTGGCCCAGCTCGAAGCCCTGGCGGGCGTCTTCCTTCAGGTACTCGTCCAGCGCGTGCTGCTGCGCCTCGCGACCCAGGCTGCTCCAGTCACGCTCTTCCCACGGCAACTGCACCGTGCGCTGCACCACCTGCAGCGGCTCCTCCAGCCCTTCCCAGAGGAAGCGCGTGCGCAGGATGGACAGCCGCTCCACCACCGTCTGCCACGCCTGCTTCAGCGCCTCCACCTTCAGCCCGCCGCGCACCTCCCACGCGAGCTGCTCCACGTACACACCGCTGCCGCCTTCCAGCAGCGAGTGGAAGAGCAAACCCTGCTGCAACGGAGAGAGCGGATAGACGTCCTCCACGCCCTCGCCCCGGCCCAGCACCTTCTCCAACTGCGGAGGGCTCGCCTTCACCAGCGGGAAGTCCACCGCCGTCCACACCCCGGCGTCCGGTTCCCGCAACTCGTTCAGCAGCTTCTTCAGCTGCCGCTCGTACTCCCGGGCCAGCTGCTCGACGCTCTCGCGGCGGTGCAGCTCCCGGCCGTATTCAATGGCCACTTCCAATCGGCCGCCCACCACCAACCCGTTGACGCCCAGCACGTGCGCGCGCTTCTCGCCCTTCGCGTGCGCCTCGCCCGCACGCTCCTTCGCTTGCGCGAAGTACTTCGACTGCGCGGCCGCCGCGTCCAACTGACCCAGGTAGTTGAAGACGACTTCCGCCTTCGGCAGTGCCGCCAGCTTCCGCCGCGACTCTTCCGCGCCCAGGTACTTCAGCAGCCCGAAGCCCAGGCCCTTGCCGGGCACCCGCCGCACCGACTCCTTCACCGCCCTCACCCACGCGCCCGCGCCCTCCGCCTTCGGCGCTTCCACCACCACCGGGTACACGCTGGTGAACCAACCCACCGTGCGCGACACCTCCAGCCCCACTTCCTCCTCGCGCCCGTGGCCCTCCAGCTCCACCCTCACCCGCTCCAGCCCTCGCCACTTCTTCAGCGCCGCTGCCAGTCCCGCCAGCAGCACCTCGTCCACTCGCGCACGGTACGCCCCGGGCACCTCGCGCAGCAGCGCCGCCGTCTCCTCGCGGCTCAACTCCAGACGGACTTCTCCCTCCAAGCCCGTCTCATTCTTCCCGCCCGCTTCGTCCACCGGCAGTGACGGCACCTCTGCGGCGCCCTGGGCTTCCCAGTACGCCACCTCCCCTTCCACCTGCCCCGCGTACTCCTTCAGCCTCTTGGCCCACTGCTGGTACGAGGCGCTCTTCGGCCCAAGCTCCACCGCCTCGCCCCTCGCCACCTGCTCACACGCCCGCTCCACGTCCTCCACCACCACCCGCCACGACACCCCATCCACCACCAGGTGGTGCACCACCACCAGCAAGCGCCGGCCCTTCTCTCCCAGCTCGAAGAGCACCGCCTTCACCAGCGGGCCCTTCTCCAGCTCCAGGCTGCCCTGCACCCGCGTCGCCACCTGCTCCAGTTGCGCGGCTATGTCCTGCGCCCCGCGCAGGTCCACCTGCTCCAGCTTCAGCGCGCCCGCTTCTTCCACGCCCGCGTTGTGCTGCTTCCACGCGCCGCCCACCCGCTCGAAGCGCATTCGCAGCGCGTCGTGGTGCTTCACCACCTCGTTCAGCGCCTTCTCCAGCACCGCGGCTTCGACTTCTCCCGCGACGTCCAGCAACAGCGACTGGTTGAAGTGGTGCGCCTGATTGCGCTCCTGCGCGAAGAAGGCCTGCTGCACGGGCGTCAGCTCCACCGCGCCTTCCACCGGCTTCTGCTCTCCGGCCTCCAGGGCGACCTTCGCGACCTGCGCCAGTTCCTCCACCGTCTGCTTCTGGAAGAGCTGCCTCGGAGAGATCTCCAGACCGGCCCTCCGAGCCCGAGCCACCACCTGCAGGCTCAGGATGGAGTCACCGCCCAGCTCGAAGAAGTTGTCCTGCACACCCACGCGATTCAGGCCAAGCACCTGCGCCCAGACCTCCGCCAGCGTCGTCTCCACCTCCGTGCGCGGCGCCACATACTGACGCGCGAGTTCCGGGCGGACGCTCTCCGGCTCGGGCAGGGCCTTGCGATCCACCTTGCCGTTCGACGTCAGCGGCAGCGTCTCCAGCGCCACGAACGCCGAGGGCACCATGTACTCGGGGAGCTTCGCCTTGACGTGCTCCCGCAGCCCGGAGACTCCAGGCCACCCTTCCGCCTTCGGCACCACGTAGGCGATGAGGCGCTTGTCGCCCGCGCCCTGGCCCTTGGCCACCACCACCGCTTCCTTCACCGCAGGGTGCGCTCGCAGCGCTCCTTCCACTTCGCCCAGCTCGATTCGGAAGCCCCTCACCTTCACCTGCGTGTCCGCTCGGCCCAGGAACTCCAACGTCCCGTCCGCACGCCACCGCGCCAGGTCTCCCGTCCGGTACATCCGCTCTCCGGCCAGGCCTGAGTGCAGGTCCGGCACGAAGCGCTCCGCCGTCAGCTCCGCGCTTCCCAGGTAGCCGCGCGCCACGCCCTCTCCGGCTGCGTACAGCTCTCCGGCCACTCCCACCGGCACCGGACTCAGCGCCGCGTCCAGCACGTACACGCGCGTGTTACCAATCGGCTGGCCAATGGCCACCACCTCTCCCACCTGGCTGCCTTCCGTCATCCGGTGGCAGCTGGTGAAGAGCGTGTTCTCCGTCGGGCCGTAGCACGCCGTCACCGGCACCTTCAGCTCTTCCACCACCCGGCGCACGTGCGGCGCCGACACCACGTCTCCGCCCGTCAGCAACTGCTTGAGGCCCCGCAGCACGTCCACGTCCGCGTCCACCACCTGCGCGAAGAGTCCCGCTGTCAGGTGCAGCGTCGTCACGCCCTTCCCCTTCACCACCCGCTTCAACTCCTCCACGTCTCCCACCGGGCCCGGCGGGTACACCACCAGCCTTGCCCCATTCAGCAGGCTGCCCCACACCTCCAGCGTCGAAGCGTCAAACGACACCGGCGCAATCAGCAGCAGCGTCTCTTCAGGCCCCAGGTGCGCGTACTTCGTCCCCTTCACCGTGCGCAGCACGCCCCGCTGCTCCGTGCACACGCCCTTCGGCTTGCCCGTGCTTCCCGAGGTGAAGTCGATGTACGCCAGGTTGCGTCCACTCACTCCACTCCTCGGCGCGTGCTTCGGCTGCTGCGCCAGCTTCTCCGCCACTTCCTCCAGCAGCACGCACTCCATGCCCTGCACCGGCAGCTTCTCCGCCAGCGCTCGCCGCGTCACCACCACCCGCGGCTTCACCTCCGACACCATCTGCTCCAGCCGCGCCTGGGGGTAGTCCGCTTCCAGCGGCACGTACGCGCCTCCGGACTTCGCGATGCCCACCAGCGCCACCACCAACTCCACCGAGCGCTCCAGGCACAACCCCACCCGCTCCTCGGCTCCGACTCCCTTGCTTCTCAGCAAGTGCGCCAGCTGGTTCGCCTTCTCATCCAGCTGCCCGTACGTCAGCTTCTCCTCCCCGCACTCCACCGCCACTGCGTCCGGCCGCTGCGCCACCTGACGCGAGAACTCCTCCGCGATGCTGCTTTCGCGCGCGTACTCCTGCGCCGTCGCGTTCCAGCCCTTCAGCACCTGCTGACGCTCCGCCTCCGTCAGCAGCGTCACCTCGGAGAGCGAACGCTCGGGGTGGGCCGCGGCGGACTCCAGCAGCACGCGTAGGTGCCCCAGCATCCGCTGCGCCGTCGCCGCATCGAACAGGTCCGTGCTGTAGACCAGCACGGCGCGCAGTCCCTCGGGCTCTTCCTTGAAGAGCAGCTCGAGGTCGAACTTCGCGACCTGATCCGCCTGCGGCATCGGCGTCAGCGTGAGCCCCGGGAGCTCCAGCCGCGGAGGCTTCGCCTGCTCCAGGTTCATCATCACCTGGAAGAGCGGTGAGTAGCTCAGGTTGCGGGCGGGCTTCAGGTCCTCCACGAGCTTCTCGAAGGGCACGTCCTGGTGCGCGTACGCGCCCACGGTCGCGGCCTTCACGCGGCCCAGCAGCTCCTGGAAGCTCGCCTCGGGGGAGATCCGGGTGCGCACCACCAGCGTGTTGACGAAGAAGCCGATGAGCCCCTCCAGCTCGGACTGATGCCGGCCGGAGATGGGCGTTCCGACGCAGATGTCCTCCTGCCCCGAGTAGCGCGACAGCAGGGTCTGCCACGCGGTCAGCAGCACCATGAAGGGCGACATCGCCTGCGCCTGCCCCATCGCCTTCAACTGCTCGTACAGGGCGCGCGGCAGCAGGGACTCGCGGCTCGCGCCCCGGAAGCTCTGCACCGAGGGACGCGGCCTGTCCGTCGGCAGCTCCAGCACTGGAGTCACGTCGGCGAGCTGCTCGCGCCACCACTTGAGCTGATTCTCCAGCACCGGCCCCTGGAGCCACTCCCGCTGCCACAGCGCGTAGTCGGCGTACTGCACCGGCGACTCGGGCAGCCGCGGGGCCTCACCACGCGACAAGGCCCCGTACAGCAGCCCCATCTCCCGCACCAGCACGTCCATGGACCAGCCGTCCGAGACGATGTGGTGCATCGTCAGGAGCAGCACGTGCTCGCGCTCGCCCAGCCGCAGCAGCGTGGCCCGCAGCAGCGGACCGCGGGTGAGGTCGAAGGGCTTCTGCTGTTCCTCTCGCGTCAGCCGCAGCGCCTCCTGCTCGCGCGTGGGCTCGGGCAGCGACGTCAGGTCATGCAGGGCCACCGGGCACGGTCGCGGCGGCGAGATGACCTGGAGCGCATGGCCCTCCTCGTCGCGGAAGATGGTCCGCAGCGACTCGTGACGACGGAGCAGCTCCGCGAAGCACTGCTCCAGCGCGGCCACGTTGAGCGAGCCCTCGAGCTTCACGGCCGCCGGCATGTTGTACGTGGGCGTGCCCGGCTCCATCCGGTCCAGGAACCAGAGGCGCTGCTGGGCGAAGGAGAGCGGCGCCGAGTCACCCGTGCGCGGGCGCGCGGTGATGGCCGGACGGGCCGACTGGGTGTCCTTCTTGCGGAGTTGACGGAGCAGCTGGGCCTGCTTCTCGGGCGAGAGGGCCGCGATACGCTTGTTGATGTCGCTCATGGGGATGTCATTCCTCGCCTGAAGCCAGTTGCCCTGATGCAAGCAGGGCGTCGATGTCGTCGCTGGTGTCCTGCTCCAGCAGGGCCAGCAATTGCTCCAGCTCCGCCTGATCCGCCTGGGTGGACTGGGCCTGCACCAGGTGGACGGAGAGCCGGGCGATGCTCGGGTTCTCGAAAAGCGCACTCAGCGGCAGCTCGACTCCGAGCTCGCTGCGAATGCGGGAAATGGTTCGGGTCGCGAGCAGGGAGTGGCCTCCCAGCTCGAAGAAATCGTCGTGGATGCCGACGCGCGCCACACCGAGGATCTCGGCGAGGATGAGCGCCAGCTTCTGCTCCACGTCACTGCGTGGCTCGACATAGGGGTGCTCGGACGCGGGCCGTGCCCCGGAGACATCGGGCAGGGCCTTGCGGTCCACCTTGCCGTTCGACGTCAGCGGCAGCGCCTCCAGCGTCACGAACGCCGAGGGCACCATGTACTCGGGCAGTCGGCTCTTGAGTGCGCGACGCAGCTCACCCACGTCGAGCGAATCGGGGCCCTGGCCGACGACGTAGGCGACGAGGCGCTTGTCTCCGGCGCCCTGGCCCTTGGCCACCACCACCACTTCCTTCACCGCCGGGTGCGCTCGCAGCGCTCCTTCTACTTCGCCCAGCTCGATTCGGAAGCCACGCACCTTCACCTGCGTGTCCGCACGGCCCAGGAACTCCAGCGTCCCGTCCGCGCGCCACCGCGCCAGGTCTCCCGTCCGGTACATCCGCTCTCCGGCGAGGCCACCGTGCGCGTCCGGAATGAAGCGCTCCGCCGTCAGCTCCGCGCTTCCCAGGTAGCCTCGCGCCACGCCCTCTCCGGCCGCGTACAGCTCGCCCGCAACACCCACCGGCACCGGATTCAGCGCCGCGTCCAGCACGTACACGCGCGTGTTGCCAATCGGATGGCCGATGGCCACCACCTCGCCCACCTGGCTGCCTTCCGTCATCCGGTGGCAGCTGGTGAAGAGCGTGTTCTCCGTCGGGCCGTAGCACGCCGTCACCGGCACCTTCAGCTCTTCCACCACCCGACGCACGTGCGGCGCCGACACCACGTCTCCGCCCGTCAGCAACTGCTTGAGGCCGCGCAGCACCTCCACGTCCGCGTCCACCACCTGCGCGAAGAGGCCCGCCGTCAGGTGCAGCGTCGTCACGCCCTTCCCCTTCACCACCCGCTTCAACTCCTCCACGTCTCCCACCGGGCCCGGCGGGTACACCACCAACCTCGCTCCATTCAGCAGGCTGCCCCATACCTCCAGCGTCGAGGCGTCAAACGACACCGGGGCAATCAGCAGCAGCGTCTCTTCAGGCCCCAGGTGCGCGTACTTCGTCCCCTTCACCGTGCGCAGCACGCCCCGCTGCTCCGTGCACACGCCCTTCGGCTTGCCCGTGCTTCCCGACGTGAAGTCGATGTACGCCAGGTTGCGTCCACCCACTCCACTCCTCGGCGCGTGCTTCGGCTGCTGCGCCAGTTGCTCCTGCACCTCCTCCAGCAGCACGCACTCCATGCCCTGCACCGGCAGCTTCTCCGCCAGCGCTCGCCGCGTCACCACCACTCGCGGCTTCACCTCCGACACCATCTGCTCCAGCCGCGCCTGGGGGTAGTCCGCTTCCAGCGGCACGTACGCGCCTCCGGACTTCGCGATGCCCACCAGCGCCACCACCAACTCCACCGAGCGCTCCAGGCACAACCCCACCCGCTCCTCGGCTCCGACTCCCTTGCTTCTCAGCAAGTGCGCCAGCTGGTTCGCCTTCTCATCCAGCTGCCGGTACGTCAGCTTCTCCTCCCCGCACTCCACCGCCACCGCGTCCGGCCGCTGCTCCACCTGACGCGAGAACTCCTCAGCGATGCTGCTTTCGCGCGCGTACTCCTGCTCCGTCGCGTTCCAGCCCTTCACCACCTGCTGGCGCTCCGCCTCCGTCAGCAGCGGCACCGCTTCCAGCCGCTTGCTGGCGCTCGTCATCAGTCCGAGCAGCGCCACCTTCCACTGACTCAGCAGCGCATCCATCCCGCGCTGCTCGAAGCGGGAGGTTTCGTAGGCCAGCCTCAAGCGCAGCTGGGAACCCGGGATCACCGACAGCGTGAGGGGATAGTTCGTCCGCTCCCCGAGCCACACGTCCCGGACGTCCAGTTGGGCCGTCCTGCGCTTCAGGGAGTCATCGATGGGGTAGTTCTCGAAGACGAGCAAGCTCTCGAAGAGCGGCTGCCTGCGCGGCACGTCGGTCCAGCCCTGCACCTGCACCAGCGCGCTGTGCTCGAACTGCCGCTGCTCGGCCTGCTGCTTCTGGAGCCCCTTCAGCCACTCCGCCACCACCTCGTCCCCTGGCAGCTTCACCCGGACCGGGAGCGTGTTGATGAAGAGGCCGACCATGCCTTCGACACCGTCCAGCTCGGTCGGACGGCCCGCCACCGTGGCGCCGAAGACGACTTCGCCTTCGCCCGCGTGCCGGCCCAGAACCAGCGCCCATGCGCCCTGCGCCAGGGTGTTCACCGTCACCTGCTGCCGCTGCGCGAAGCCCTGCAACGCCGACGATTCTTCCTCCGTCAGCTGCACATGCAGTTCCTGCTGGCCCTTGATGCTCTTCGAGCCACGCGCTTCCAGTGGCAGCCGCGTCGAAGCGCTCACGCCCTTCAGCGCCTCACGCCAGTACGCCTCCGCCGTCTTCGTGTCCTGCTTCCCGAGCCACGCGATGTACTCGCGGTAGGCGGAGCGAGCACTGCTTCGCGCCTGCGCGCCCGTCACCAGCGACTCGTAGGTGGCGAACAGCTCCTCCAGCACCAGGCCGAGGCTCCAGCCGTCCAGCAACAGGTGGTGGTGGCTCCAGACGAAGCGCCAGCCGTCTTCGCACAGCCGCATCACCGCCATGCGCATCAGCGGTGCATGGCCCAGCTCGAATCCCCGGCGGCTGTCCGCCTTCAGGTACTCGTCCAGCGAGCTCCGCTGCTGTTCGCGCCCGAGGCTGCTCCAGTCACGCTCCTCCCACGGCAGCTGCACCGTGCGCTGCACCACCTGCAGCGGATCCTCCAGCCCTTCCCAGAGGAAGCGCGTGCGCAGGATGGACAGCCGCTCCACCACCGTCTCCCACGCCTTCCTGAACGCCGAGACGTCGAGTCCGCCGCGCACCTCCCAGGTGAGCTGCTCGACGTAGACACCACTGCCCGCCTCCAGCAGCGAGTGGAAGAGCAGGCCCTGCTGCAACGGGGAGAGCGGATAGACGTCCTCCACGCCCTCGCCCCGGCCCAGCACCTTCTCCAACTGCGGAGGGCTCGCCTTCACCAGCGGGAAGTCCACCGGCGTCCACAGTCCCGCTTCGGACTCTGTCCGCTGCCGCAGCAGCTGACGCAACTCCTGGGCGTAGTGCCGCGCCAGTTCCTCCACGCTCTCGCGCCGGTGCAGCTCCCGGCCGTAGTCGATGGCCACTTCCAGCCGGCCGCCTACCACCAGACCGTTGACGCCCAGCACGTGCGCGCGCTTCTCGCCCTTCGCCTGCGCCTCGCCCGCCTTCTCCTTCGCCGGCGCGAAGTACTTCGACTGCGCCGCCGTCGCGTCCACCTGCCCCAGGTAGTTGAAGACGACCTCCGCCTTCGGCAGTGCGCGCAGCTTCTTCTGACTCTCGCCACTGCCCAGGTACTTCAGCAGCCCGAAGCCCAGGCCCTTGCCGGGCACCCGCCGCACCGACTCCTTCACCGCCCTCACCCACGCGCCCGCGACTTCCGCCTTCGGCGCCTCCACCACCACCGGGTACACGCTGGTGAACCAACCCACCGTGCGCGACACCTCCAGCCCCACTTCCTCCTCGCGCCCGTGGCCTTCCAGCTCCACACGCACCCGCTCCAGCCCTCTCCACTTCTTCAGCGCCGCCGCCAGTCCCGCCAGCAGCACCTCGTCCACTCGCGCCCGGTACGCCCCGGGCACCTCGCGCAGCAGCGCCGCCGTCTCCTCACGGCTCAACTCCAGACGGACCTCTCCCTCCAGGCCCGTCTCATTGCGGCCACCCGCCTCGTCCACCGGCAGCGACGGCACCTGCGCGGCGCCCTGCGCTTCCCAGTACGCCACCTCCCCTTCCACCTGCCCCGCGTACTCTTTCAGCCTCTTGGCCCACTGCTGGTACGAGGCGCTCTTCGGCCCCAACTCCACCTGCTCGCACGCCCGCTCCACGTCCTCCACCATCACCCGCCACGACACCCCATCCACCACCAGGTGGTGCACCACCACCAGCAGCCGCCGGCCCTTCTCTCCCAGTTCGAAGAGCACCGCCTTCACCAGTGGGCCCTTCTCCAGGTCCAGGCTGCCCTGTACCCGCGTCGCCACCTGCTCCAGCTCCGTGGCCACGTCCTGCGCCCCGCGCAGGTCCACCTGCTCCAGCTTCAGCGCGCCCGCTTCGTCCACGCCCGCGTTGCGCTGCTTCCACTCGCCGTCCACCCGCTCGAAGCGCATCCGCAGCGCGTCGTGGTGCTTCACCACCTCGTTCAGCGCCTTCTCCAGCACCGCCGCGTCCAGCGCGCGCGAGACCTCCAGCAGCAGCGACTGGTTGAAGTGGTGCGGTTGGCTCCGCTCCTGCTCGAAGAACGCCTGCTGCACAGGCGTCAGCTCCACCGGGCCTTCCACCGGGCCCTGCGCGGCCACCACCTGCGCGGCCACCACCTGCGCGGCCTTCACCACCTGCGCCAGCGCCTCCACCGTCTGCTTCTGGAAGAGCTGCTTCGGCGTCACCTCAAGGCCCGCCCTCTTCGCGCGGGACACCACCTGCAGGCTCAGGATGGAGTCACCACCCAGCTCGAAGAAGTTGTCCTGCACGCCCACGCGATTCAGGCCGAGCACCTGCGCCCAGACCTCCGCCAGCGTCTTCTCCACCTCCGTGCGCGGCGCTACGTACTGACGCGCCAGCTCCGGACGAACGCCTTCCGGCTCCGGCAGGGCCTTGCGATCCACCTTGCCGTTGGACGTTAGCGGCAGCGCCTCCAGGGGCACGAAGATCGCGGGGACCATGTACTCCGGCACCCGGCTCTGGAGCGCGCGGCGCAGCTCCCCTACATCCAGAAGTTCGGGGCCATGACCGACGACGTAGGCGATGAGGCGCTTGTCGCCCGCGCCCTGGCCCTTGGCCACCACCACCGCTTCCTTCACCGCAGGGTGCGCTCGCAGCGCTCCTTCTACTTCGCCCAGCTCGATTCGGAAGCCCCGCACCTTCACCTGCGTGTCCGCACGACCCAGGAACTCCAGCGTCCCGTCCGCACGCCACCTCGCCAGGTCTCCCGTCCGGTACATCCGCTCTCCGGCCACGCCACCGTGCGCGTCCGGAATGAAGCGCTCCGCCGTCAGCTCCGCGCTTCCCAGGTAGCCTCGTGCCACGCCCTCTCCGGCTGCGTACAGCTCTCCGGCCACTCCCACCGGTACCGGATTCAGCGCCGCGTCCAGCACGTACACGCGCGTGTTGCCAATCGGATGGCCGATGGCCACCACCTCACCCACCTGGCTGCCTTCCGTCATCCGGTGGCAGCTGGTGAAGAGCGTGTTCTCCGTCGGGCCGTAGCACGCCGTCACCGGCACCTTCAGCTCCTCCACCACCCGACGCACGTGCGGCGCGGACACCACGTCTCCGCCCGTCAGCAACTGCTTGAGGCCGCGCAGCACCTCCACGTCCGCGTCCACCACCTGCGCAAAGAGGCCCGCCGTCAGGTGCAGTGTCGTGACGCCCTTCCCCTTCACCACCCGCTTCAACTCCTCCACGTCTCCCACCGGCCCCGGCGGGTACACCACCAGCCGCGCCCCATTCAGCAGGCTGCCCCATACCTCCAGCGTCGAAGCGTCAAACGACACCGGGGCAATCAGCAGCAGCGTCTCTTCAGGCCCCAGGTGCGCGTACTTCGTCCCCTTCACCGTGCGCAGCACGCCCCGCTGCTCCGTGCACACGCCCTTCGGCTTGCCCGTGCTGCCTGAGGTGAAGTCGATGTACGCCAGGTTGCGTCCACCCACTCCACTCCTCGGCGCGTGCTTCGGCTGCTGCGCCAGTTGCGCCTGCACTTCCTCCAGCAGCACGCACTCCACGCCCTGCACCGGCAGCTTCTCCGCCAGCGCTCGCCGCGTCACCACCACCCGCGGCTTCACCTCGCCCACCATCTGCTCCAGCCGCGCCTGGGGGTAGTCCGCTTCCAAAGGCACGTACGCGCCTCCGGACTTCGCGATGCCCACCAGCGCCACCACCAACTCCACCGAGCGCTCCAGGCACAGCCCCACCCGCTCCTCGGCTCCCACTCCCTTGCTTCTCAGCAAGTGCGCCAGCTGGTTGGCTCGCTCATCGAGCTGCCGGTACGTCAGCTTCTCCTCTCCGCACTCCACCGCCACCGCGTCCGGCCTCTGCTCCACCTGACGCGAGAACTCCTCCGCGATGCTGCTTTCGCGCGCGTACTCCTGCTCCGTCGCGTTCCAGCCCTTCACCACCTGCTGGCGCTCCGCCTCCGTCAGCAGCGGCACCTCGGACAACTTGCGCTCCGGCGCCGCGACCGCAGCCTCCAGCAGCACGCGCAGGTGCCCCAGCATCCGCTGCACCGTCGCCGCCTCGAACAGGTCCGTGCTGTATTCCAGCGTCCCCTGGAACCCCTCCGCCGTGTCCGCGAGGGAGAGCGTGAAGTCGAAGCGGGAGGTGCCGACATCCACGTCGCGCAGGCGCGCGCTCAGCCCGGGCAGGTTCAGCTCGGCCTGAAGGTCCTGCTGGAGGATGAGCATCACCTGGAACAGCGGCGAGTACCCCAGCCGCCGCTCGGGCTGGAGCGCCTGTACCAGCCGCTCGAAGGGCACCTGCTGGTGCGCGAACGCGCCCAGGGTCGTCTCGCGCACCTGTCCCAGCAGTGTCCGGAAGGACGCCTCGGCCTCCAGCTTCGTGCGCAGCACCAGCGTGTTGATGAACACGCCGATCAGCTCCTCCACCTCCGCGCCGTGGCGCCCCGCCACCGGCGTGCCCACGCTCACGTCCTGCTGTCCCGAGTACCGCGACAGCAGCACCTGGAGCCCCGCCAGCAGCACCATGAAGGGCGTGACGCCCTCCGCACGGGCCAGCGACTTCAGCGCGCCGGAGAGATCCCGGGGCAACTGGACCGGCAGCAACGCGCCGCGGAAGCCCTGCACCGCCGTGCGGGGCCTGTCGGTGGGAAGGTCCAGCACGGGAGGCGCCCCCGCCAGCTGCTCGCGCCACCAGGCCACCTGCGCGTCCAGCACCTCGCCCCGGAGCCACTCCCGCTGCCACAGCGCATGGTCCGCGTACTGCACCGGGAGCAGTGGCAGCACGGGGGCACGTCCCTCGACGAGGGCCCCATAGGCCTGCACCACCTCGCGCACCAGCACCCGCAGCGACCAGCCATCCGAGATGATGTGGTGGAGCGTCAGCAGCAGCACGTGCTCATGCGCCCCGAGCCGCAGCAGCGTGGCGCGCATCAACGGCCCGCGCGTGAGCTCGAACGGACGGCGGGCCTCCTCACGGGAGCGCAGGAGGGCCTCGTCCTCGCGCGCGGCCGCATCCCCGCCCTGGACCTCCACCACCTCCAACAGCGGGCCGTCCGGCACGGGCGAGATGACCTGGACGGGTCCTCCCTCCTGCTCGCGGAAGTGCGTCCGAAGGGCCTCGTGACGCCGGAGCACCTCGCGGAGCGCCTCCTCGAGGGCGGCCACGTCGAGGGCGCCGTCGAGCCACACGGCGCCGGGGACGTTGTACGCCGGATTGCCCGGCTCCATCCGGTCCAGGAACCACAGCCGATGCTGCGCGAACGACAGCGGCGCCGTCTCGCCGCGAGCCACGGGCCGCACCGGGGGCAGCGCCGAGGCCAGCCCGCCTCCCGCCGCGGCCTGGAGGCGCTCCGCCAGGCCGGCCACCGTCGGGGCCGAGAACACGTCCCGCAGCGGCACCTCCACGCCGAACGACGCGCGCACCGCGGCCACCAGCCGGGCCGCCAGCAGCGAGTGCCCGCCCAGCTCGAAGAAGTCATCGTGGAGGCCCACCCGCTCCACCTGCAGCAGGCGCGCCCAGAGTCCCGCCACCCGCTCCTCGGTGGGCGTGCGCGGCGCGACGAAGGCCTCGCGGCGCGGCTCCAGCCCCCGGCCCTCCGGCGCGGGCAGCGCCTTGCGGTCCACCTTGCCGTTGGGCGTCAGCGGCAGCGCAGCAAGCACCACGAAGGCCGAGGGCACCATGTACTCCGGCAGCCCGCGCCGCAGGTGCTCGCGCAGCGAGCCGACGTCCAGCGTGTGTCCCGGACGGGGCACGGCATACGCCACCAGCCTCCGGTCCCCGGGCGAATCCTCGCGGGCGGACACCACCGCGGCCTGGACGCCAGGGTGCCGCGCGAGGACGGCCTCCACCTCGCCCAATTCGATGCGGAAGCCGCGCACCTTCACCTGGAAGTCCACGCGGCCGAGGAACTCCAGCGTCCCGTCCGCCTTCCACCGCGCCAGGTCTCCCGTCCGGTACAGCCGCGCCCCCGGCCTCCCGCTGAACGGATCCGAAATGAAGCGCTCCGCCGTCAGCTCCGGGCGGCCGCGGTAGCCGCGCACCACGCCCTCGCCGCCGATGTACAGCTCTCCCGCCACCCCTCCCGGTACCGGGCGCAGGTGCGCGTCCAGCACGTACAGCTCCGTGTTGGCCAGGGGCCGGCCAATCGGCACCGGCGACTCCGCCGCCCCCACCGTGTGCGTGGAGGACCAGACGGTGGTCTCCGTCGGGCCATACATGTTGAGCAGCCGCCGGGGCAGCCGCCTCGCCAGCGATGCCGCCAGCGCCGGAGGAAGGGCCTCACCGCCCACCAGCAGGCAGCGCAGCGTGCCCAGCACGTCCTCGGCTCCGGGCTCCAGCAGCAGCGCCCGCGCCAGCGACGGCGTGCCCTGCAGGTGCGTCACCGCGTGCTGGCGCACCTCCGCCAGCACCGAGGCCGCGCCCACCTCGTCCCCGTGCACCACCACCTGGAACCCGCGCGCCAGCGTCCACAACAGCTCCAGCACGGAGATGTCGAAGGAGACGCTGGTGACGGCCAGCCACACCGGCCGAGGCCCCACCGGCACGCGCTCGTCCATGCCGGCGAAGAAGTTGGCCACGTTGCGCTGCACCACCTGCACGCCCTTGGGGCGCCCCGTGCTGCCCGACGTGTACAGCACGTACGCCAGGTGCTCCGGGCCCGCGCCGTCGCCGGGCCCGTGCTCGGACGCCTCGCCGCGCGCATCCGGCGCGTCCACCAGGACCGGGCGCACTCCGTCCGCGCCCAGCGTCCCGTCCAGCGACGCCTGCGTCAGCAGCAGGCGCGCCCCCGAGTCCTCCAACATGTACGCCAGCCGCTCCGCCGGGTAGTTGGGGTCCAGCGGCAGGTACGCGCCTCCCGCCTTGAGGATGCCCAGCATCCCCACCACCAGCTCCACCGAGCGGCGCACGCACAGGCCCACCACGACCTCGGGCCCCACGCCCTCCGCGCGCAGCCGCGACGCCAGCGCGTTCGCCCGGCGGTGCAGCGCGCGGTATGTGAGGCGCTCCGTGCCGCACACCAGCGCCACCGCGTCCGGCGTGCGCGCCGCCTGCGCCTCCAGCAGCGCCGCGAGCCCCGCATCCTCGTAGGGCCGGCGCGTGGCGTTCCACTCCCCCAGCACCCGCCGCCGCTCGTCCTCCGACAGCAGCGGCAGCTGGGAAACCGCCCGCGAGGGCTCCGCCACGGCGCCCGTCAGCAGCGTCTCCAGGTTCGACACCAGCCGCGCGGCGGTGGAGGCCTGGAAGAGGTCGGTGCTGTACTCCAGCGTCCCTTCCAGCGCGCCCTGGACCTGGTGCAGCGACAGCGTCAGGTCGTACTGCGCCGTGCCGGTGTCCACATCCTCCAGGCGCGCCTCCACGCCGGGCAGCGCGGGCGACACCGCCGAGGCCGGCTGCAGGATGAGCATGGCCTGGAAGAGCGGCGCGTGGCTGCGCGAGCGCGCCGGCTGCAGGGCCTGCACCAGCAGCTCGAAGGGCACGTCCTGGTGCGCATAGGCGCCCAGGGTCACCTCGCGCACGCGCGCCAGCAGCTCCCGGAAGGACCGCTGTCCCTCCACCCGCGTGCGCAGCACGAGCGTGTTGATGCACACGCCCACCATCCCCTCCAGCTCCGCGTGCGTCCGGCCCGCCACCGGCGTGCCCACGCACACGTCCTCCTGGCCGGAGTACCGGTGCAACACCGCCTGGAAGGCGGCCAGCAACACCATGAAGGGCGTCACACCCTCCCGCACGGCCAACTCGCGCACGGCCCGGGTGAGCTCCGCGGACAGTCGCACGGGCCGCTTCGCGCCCCGGTAGGACTGCACGGGCGGCCGGGGCGCGTCCCCCAGCAGCTCCAGCACCTGCGGCGCGCCCGCGAGCTGCTTGCGCCACCACGCGAGCTGGGACTCCAGCACGTCGCCCTTCAGCCACTCCCGATGCCAGACCGTGTAGTCCACGTATCGCACGGGGAGCGCCGGCAGCGTGGCGTCCCGGCCCTCGCGAAGCGCGGCGTAGAGCGCGCCCACCTCGCGCACGAGCACGCCCAGGGACCAGCCGTCGGCCACGAGGTGGTGCACCACCAGCAGCAGCACGTGCTCCCGCTCCCCGGTGCGCAACAGGAGCGCACGCAGCAGCGGGCCGTGCGTCAGATCAAAAGGGCGGCACGCCTCCTCCCGCAGGCGCCGGTGCATCTCCGCCTCGCGCCGGGCCGCGGGCACGTCCGTCAGATCCTCCACTCGCGGCGTCACGTCCAGGTGGGCGAGGACGCGCTGCACGGGCACGCCGTCCCGTTCGTCCACCGTGGTGCGCAGGGCTTCGTGGCGCCGCACCAGCGCACCGAGGGCCCCCGACAGGGCCGCCACGTCCAGCTCGCCGGTGAGACGCACGGCCGCGGGGATGTGATGCAGCGGGCTGCCCGGCTCCAGCTGGTGGAGGAACCACAGGCGCTGCTGCGCGAAGGACAGCGGCACCGCGTCCTCGCTCGACGTCCGGGTGGGCGCGCCCCGGTGGGTCCCCTCCTGCTTCGCGCAGATGCGGCGGGCCAGCTCGGACAGGCTGGGGCCCTGCAGGAGCACCTCCATGGGCAGCGCCACGCCCAGGCCGGTCTCCACGTCGTTCGCGAGCTCGACGGCGGCCAGCGAGTCCAACCCGTGGCGGGTGATGGGCTCGTCGAGCCGGAGCGACTCGGGGCGCAGCTGCAGCCGCGCCGCCAGCCGCGAGACCAGCCACGCCTCCACCGCCTCCAGCCGGCTCGGAGCGCCGGCCCCGCCCTCGGCGCGCGCCGTCCCGCCGCCCGACCCGGAGGACGGTGGCGAGGACGGCCCGGACGACGACCCACTCGACGGACCACCGGAAGCACCGCCACCGGAAGGACCGCCCTCCGGGGGACCCTCCTCCTCCTCCCAGGCCAGCACGACGCGCAGCGAACCCTCCAGATAGGCCGCGCGGGTGGCGCGGCGCTGCACCTTGCCGCTGGACGTCTTCGACAGACTGCCCGGCTCGATGAGCACCACCGCGTGGGGCCGCACCTCGTGCCCCTCGGCCAGCCGCTGGCGGATGGCGCCCAGGGCGACCTCGCCCGCCTCGAACTGCTGGCGCAGGTTCGCGTAGCGGCGCAGGTCCACCTCCTGGACCAGGACGAGCCGCTCCTGACCGCCCACCTCCACGGCGAAGGCCGCGCCACAGCCGGGCCGCAGCGCCGGGTGGCTCGACTCCGCGGTCAGCTCCAGGTCCTGCGGGTAGTGATTGCGCCCGCGCAGGATGATGAGGTCCTTCATGCGGCCGGTGACGAAGAGCTCACCGTCCGCGTCGAGGAAGCCCAGGTCACCGGTGCGCAGGAAGGGACCACGCCCGTCCGCCAGCCGCCCCTGGAAGGACGCCTCGGACTCCTCGGGCCGCCGCCAGTACCCGCGCGCGACGCTCTGTCCCGACACCCAGACCTCCCCCACCACGCCCGGGGGACACGGCTCGCGCAGCTCCGGGTGCACCACCCGCAGCTCCTGATCCTCCAGGGACTTGCCGCAGCCCACCAGCGTGCGCGCCTCCGTGCTCGCGGACGGGGACTCGGCCCGGCCCAGCTCCAGCGCCTTGCGGTCCAGCGTGCGCAGCACCGGCACGTGGCCCTTCGTCGCGCCGGAGGCGATGAGCGTCCCTTCCGCCAGCCCGTAGCACGTGTAGAACGCCTCCCGGCGGAAGCCGCTCGGCCCGAACGCCTCCGCGAAGCGATCCAACGCCTCCGCGCGGATGGGCTCCGCGCCGCAGAACGCCACCTCCCAACGGCTCAGGTCCAGCTGGCGCCGCTGCTCCTCCGACACCTTCCGCACGCACAGGTCGAAGGCGAAGTTGGGCCCTCCGCTGATGGTGCCCCGGGTGCGCGACAGCGCCTCCAGCCACCGGAAGGGGTTCTTGAGGAACGTCATCGGCGACATCAGCGTGCACGCGAAGCCGGCGTACAGCGGCTGGAGGATGCCGCCGATGAGCCCCATGTCGTGGTACGGCGGCAGCCAGATGACTCCCGCGCTGTCGGCGCGCACCTGGAAGGCCCCGGAGATGAGCCTCAGGTTGTGCAACAGGTTGCCGTGGCTCAGCATCACCCCGCGAGGCGTGCCCGTGGAGCCGGAGGTGTACTGGAGGAACGCCAGCGACTCCGGATCCGCCTGCGTGCCCCGCCAGCCTGCCTCCCCGCCTTCCGGCAGTTCGTCCGTGGCCACCCAGCGCAGCGCCGCCAGGTCCGGCGCGAACTCGAAGAGGGCCTCCTTCATCGACAGCACGAAGGACGTGGTGAGCACCACCGTCGCCTGCGCGTCCTGGATGATGGCCCTCAGCCGCGGCAGCGTCCGCTCCAGCCGCATCGGATCCGGCGGGTAGGCCGGCACCGCCACCACCCCCGCGTACAGACACCCGAAGAAGCCCGCCACGTACTCCAGCCCCGGCGGATACAGCAGCACCGCGCGCTCACCGGCGGGCGTGGACTCCTGGAGCGCCACCGCGATACGCCGCGCCCGCGCATCCAGCCCGCGATACGTCAGCTCCGCGTCCGGGCCGTCTTCTTCCAGGAAGGTGTAGAGGCGCTCGTCGGGCTTCGTCTCCGCCCGCCCCAACAACAACTCCACCAACGTGCCGCCACGCGGGGTAAGCCCTGCACCCATACCAAGCCTCAGAGATGTATGTTTCCCGGCTGCACCGCAGTTTTTACAGAGAGCCCACAATGCACGGAATGCAATTATGGCTGGGCTGACACCTATACAATTTCACTGATTGTGGCAAACTGCCCCAGCGCACGCAGTGACCCGCAGCCGACCCAGGTCGTGACCCGAGGGAGCTGCCGGACCGTGCGCGCTCACCAGGGCGTGCGCCACCAAGGATTGAAGGATGTCTCAGCCCGCATTGTTCCTGAAACAAAACGTCGTCACCGAGCCGCTCTACAACCAGTGGTACGCGTGGTGGTTCCTGGCCTCGCCCATGACGGCGCCGCTGTTCGTGGCGAACCTCCATGTGAAGATCATGGAGTCCTTCGTGGCCAACCCGGCCATCCACGTGGCGGCGCTGAAGAGCCCGGCGCTGCGCGGCGGCCCCTACCTCAACCTCGGCGTGGACCGGGTGGGCGACGTGAAGGCGCTGCTGGAGCGCACGCTGAAGGACGAGGCGCTGTCGCTCCAGTACGCGAAGGCCATGCTGGAGCTGGACAAGCTGCTGGCCACCGCGGAGGGGTACTCGCTGGAGGACCTGTACCCGCGCGTGCCGGACCTGCTGCGCGGCTACGTGGAGCTGACGTACGACCTGAACAACCGGGCCTCGCCGCGCTTCTTCGAGGCGCTGCTCTACCGCAGCCCCTTCCACCGCGAGTCCTCGCAGAGCCTGTCCATGCGGCTCATCCACGGGGACGAGCGCCCGTACGTCTTCAGCACACCGCGCCTGGACACCGCGGACGGCAGCCTCCAGGTGAAGGTGCCCTACCGGCACGAGGCCCTTGACCGGCTCTTCGCCATGAGCCGCACCCCGGCGCCGGTGGCGCCCGTGCGCGAGGCGCTGGGCATCGCGGAGAAGGACGCGGACACCTTCGCCGCCTTCTTCACGGAAGAGCCCCCGCGTCCGGCGCCCCGGTACGACGGGGACGGGGTGCGCGTGCGCTACTTCGGCCACGCGTGCGCGCTCATCGAGTCACGCCACGTCAGCATCCTCACGGACCCGGTCGTCAGCTACGACTTCCCCACGGACCTGCCGCGCTACACCTTCGCGGACCTGCCGGAGAAGCTCGACTACGTCCTCATCACCCACGGCCACGCGGACCACCTGATGTTCGAGCCGCTGCTGCAGCTGCGGCACCGCATCGGCACCCTCGTCGTGCCGGCCGCCGGCGGTGGCAGCCTGGCGGACCCGTCGCTCAAGCTGATGCTCAAGCAGGCGGGCTTCCAGAACGTGGTGGCGCTGGCGGAGCTGGAGTCCCTGCCGCTCCCCAACGGCGAGCTCATCGGGCTGCCCTTCATCGGCGAGCACGGCGATTTGGACATCCAGGCCAAGCTGGCCCACCTCGTCAAGCTGGAGGGCAAGTCCCTGCTGATGGCGGCGGACTCCAACGCGCTGGAGCCCCACCTGTACGAGCACATCCACCGCGAGGTGGGCGACATCGACATGATGTGGCTGGGCATGGAGTCCGAGGGCGGGCCCCTGAGCTGGATGTACGGCCCGCTGCTGCCCGCGCCGATGCAGCGCAAGATGGACCAGTCGCGCAGGCTCAACGGCTCCAACGCAGTGCGCGCCATCGAAATCGTCCAGCGGCTCAAGCCCGGACAGGTCCACATCTACGCCATGGGCCGCGAGCCGTGGCTGGGCCACGTCATGGTGATGGGCTACCACGAGAACTCCCCGCAGCTCGTCGAGTCCCGGAAGCTGCTCGCGTACTGCGCGGAGAAGGGCATTCCGGCGGGCATGCCCTACGGACAGGCCGAGTACTTCCTCCGCTAACCCGGCCCCACCCGGGGTGACCCGGGCCGCGGCGCCTCCCCCG